>NZ_JAQKGN010000013.1:0-144952 GCF_027956555.1 Agrobacterium sp. ST15.16.055 | reverse complement strand
CTGACAACAACGTCGGTATCTCCGCTGGTATCGGTGCGAAGCTCGGCGCTGCATCGCTGCAGTTCATCGGTGGCTACGACGTAGACCAGGAAGAAGGCGCTCTCCGCCTCATCGCTACGGCTGACATCGGCCCCGGCACGCTTGGTCTTGCTGGTGTTTGGGCTTCTGGCGTAAACGCTTACTACGCTGAATCCGAGTGGGCAGTTGCTGCTGAATACGCAATCAAGGCAACTGAAAAACTGACGATTACGCCTGCATTCCAATATTCTGGTAATGTTGCTGCGAAGGGCTCTTCTGCTGCATTCGCTGCCGCTGGCGCCCCCATTGTTGGCGGTGCTGCTGGTACGACGTACTACGTTGTTAACGACTGGTCGAACGATGATGCTTGGACTGCAGGTGTTACCGTTGATTACCAGATCACACAGGGTCTGGCCGCGAAAGTTACTGCCAATTACACCGACACCGACAACGCACCGGAAGAATGGACTGGTTTCGTTCGCCTTCAGCGTTCGTTCTAATCTGATCTGACATAGTCAGTGATGGAAACCCCGGCAGAAATGCCGGGGTTTTTTGTTTGAGTGCGGTCAGTCCGTTAAACAAAAAAGCACCGGGCCTGCCGGTGCTTCGATAGTTTGACAGCGATCAACCGATGTGCCGGGTTTCTATCCCGCCCGCCCATGGCGCAGGTCGTCAACGATATCGGCCTGTTGCCCGAGCCTCGTCTTGTAGACCTGATAATTCTCCATCACCCGCTGCACGTAATTGCGGGTTTCGGGGAAGGGGATGCGCTCGATCCAGTCAATCACCTCGTCGATCGGCTTGCCGCGCGGGTCGCCATAGCGGGCGATCCATTCCGGCACGCGCTTGGGCCCGGCATTATAGGCGATGAAGGTGAGGATATAGGAGCCGCCGAAACTGTCGATCTGCTCGCCGAGATAATGTGCGCCGAGCGTGGCGTTATAACCCGCATCGGTGGTCAGTCGCGCCTGGATGTAGGGCAGGCCATGCCGTCCGGCCACGCCCTTGGCTGTTCCGGGCAGCAGTTGCAAGAGGCCGCGCGCATTGGCGGCGGAGACGGCGGCCGGGTTGAAGGCGCTTTCCTGCCGGGCGATGGCATAGGCAAGCGCCTTGCCGGAGCCGGCAATATTGGCGCTGGCGGGAATGACGCCGAGCGGATAGGCGAGTGCGGCCGCATCGATGCCGCGGCTGAAGGCGGTCTTGCCGATCTGTAGCGAAACCTGATGGTTGCCGTTGCCCTCGGCCCGTGCTGCAAGAATGGCAAGTTCGCCGGGGCTGTCGAGCTGTTCGGCGAGCGAGCGGTAAAGGCTGTCGGCCCGCCAGCCGTAACCCGCCGCCTCCAGCCGGTCGATGGCGCGCACGGCTTCGCGGCCGGCGAAACGTTCGCGGTCGCCACTGCTGGGGCTTGGATAGGTGACGTTCAGTGTCTTCGTACCTATCCGCGCGGCGGCGAGCTGGCCGTAAAACGTGCCGGGATGCGCGGCGGCTTTTTCGAAATAGTCACGGGCATTCCCCGGTCCGCCCGCTTCCGCCGCCCGTCCGAGCCAATAATAGGCGCGCGAGGCCGAAAGCGGCCGGTTCGACGTCTGCAACAACGTATTGAAATGGCGAGAGGCTGCCGCCGGATCGCGCAGCGCCCTCAGCGCATACCAGCCGGCATGGAATTCTGCATCGGCAATATCGACGGCTGAAGTGGCCGAATGATTGGCGACGATGCGATAGGCTTCGGCAAAATCACCCAGATCGGCAAGGCCGCGGGCGACGATACGGCGTTCGTTCCACCATTCGCCGGGGTTGACGAGCCTGGCCGTTTCCTTCGGCGCCTGCCGCAGAAGCACGGCGGCTTCCGGATATTTCTGCTGGTTGCGCAGGTTCTCGATGCGCGCGAAGAGATAGGTCGGATCGTTGCGCCAGGAGGCGTCGACCTTGCCCAGCAACGCCGTGGCATTGGCGGATCGCTGTAGCACCGCCGCCCAGGCATTATAAAGCGACTGCGCCTTGCCGAGATCGCCGAAACGCTTGGCCTGGCTGATGCGGCTGCGATACATCAGATAATCCATGCGCGCCTTGTGATCGGCCGGCGTCAGATAGGTGGGAAACTCGGCAAGCACACGGTCTTCCATGTCCTTGTCCATGCCTTCGCTGACCCAGAGCTGGCGAATGAGACGCTGCGATTCGTCTGTTTTACCGGAGGAGGCGAGCGCCTTGGCAAGCACGACGGTTCCTTCCGCGGTTTCCGGCCGGCTGCTACCGAAGGCTGAAAGCACCTGCGCGGTCGGCGGATCTTCCCGGTAAAGCGCCTTTTCGGAATTGGCCCGCAGGGTGGCGGCACCGGGCCAGCCGGCCAGTTCGCGCTGGGCAGTAGCAATCTCGGCTGATGGCACGTCCTTCTGGCCGGAGACGGCAATCGCCCAGGAGAGAATATGCCGGTCGAGGCTGCCGCTCGGCATGGTGTTGCGCAGCGCGATTGCCCTGGCCGCATCGCGGCTGGACAGCGCGTCGAGGCCGGCCTTCAGCTGGCTGGTATCATCGGGGCGGGTAAGGCGCGGTATGGCGCCGGTGATCTCGGGCGAGGCCGGCATGAAGGCCGGAACAGCAGGCGCGTTCGGCTTGACATAGGGAAGCGGCACCGCACCTTCCGGCAGCGGCCCGGCCAGTGCGTTCCAAACGGTTGCGGCAAGACCCGCCGCCATCAATCCCCAGACTGTCTTTTTCATGCCGTTCTTCATTGTGTAAAGGAGTTGCCGATTTTCCTGTAATATCGCTTCATTGCAGCAGGATTGCCGAAAACGGTCTGATGTCCCACACCGGAATCTTGAGATTTCAGCCTTAATGAAATCTTAATAACCGCCCCGCGATTCAATCAACTTTTATTCACCGGCTCGCGAGCGATGTCTCTTTTCGGCGCCGGCTTTTTGCACTTGCCGGTCATGGTCCGGAGACTGTCACACTTCCGACAATTTCGGACAAAATACGGTGCCTTTGCGCTTGTCGGCGTCAAGGGCTGGCTCTAATGTGTGCCGGTTTTAACCATCGAATGCGGCCGAAGCATGAACCGGCTCGGCGCCAGGAGCTTTGCATGTTCAAGGGATCAATTCCCGCCCTCATTACCCCGTTCACGGACAATGGCGCCGTGGACGAACAGGCATTTGCCGCCCATGTGGAATGGCAGATCGCCGAAGGCAGCAGCGGACTTGTGCCCGTGGGCACGACAGGGGAATCTCCAACCCTCTCCCACGACGAACACAAACGGGTCGTCGAGCTGTGCATCGAGGTGGCGGCGAAACGGGTTCCGGTCATTGCGGGCGCAGGCTCCAACAATACCGATGAAGCGATCGAGCTTGCGCTGCATGCGCAGGAAGCCGGTGCGGATGCGCTCCTGGTGGTCACACCCTACTATAACAAGCCGACGCAGAAGGGCCTGTTCGCCCATTTCTCGGCAGTCGCCGAAGCCGTGAAACTGCCAATCGTCATCTACAATATCCCGCCGCGCTCGGTGGTCGACATGTCGCCGGAAACCATGGGTGCGCTGGTCAAGGCGCATAAGAATATCATTGGCGTCAAGGACGCGACCGGCAAGATCGACCGCGTTTCCGAGCAGCGCATTTCCTGCGGCAAGGACTTCATCCAGCTTTCGGGCGAGGATGGCACGGCGCTCGGCTTCAACGCCCATGGCGGCGTTGGTTGCATTTCGGTCTCCGCCAATGTCGCGCCGCGCCTCTGTTCGGAATTCCAGGCGGCAATGCTCGCCGGCGATTATGCCAAGGCGCTGGAATATCAGGATCGCCTGATGCCGCTGCACAAGGCGATCTTCATGGAGCCCGGCGTCTGCGGCACCAAATATGCGCTGTCGAAGACGCGCGGCGGCAATCGCCGGGTCCGCTCGCCCTTGATGAGCACGCTGGAACCGGCAACGGAAGCGGCCATCGATGCGGCGCTGAAGCATGCCGGCCTGATGAACTGAGGCAGGCCCGAAAGCGTTTAAGGCGCGCCATGAACCGCTTCGCGACAGAAGCCGTTCGGCGCGCCTTTTCTTTTCGCGACGACAACATTAAATAGGGGTTCGAAAACCGCTCTCGGCGGTAAGCCGAAGGCGCAATAAGAAAAACAAGGGATTGAAATATCATGGCCCCCAAAGGCAGCCAGCGCGTGGTGAACAAGATCGTTGCGGAAAACCGCAAGGCTCGTTTTAACTACGAAATCATCGATACCTATGAGGCAGGGCTGGTGCTGACCGGCACCGAGGTCAAGTCGCTGCGCGAAGGCAAGGCGAATATCGCCGAATCCTACGCTTCGGACGAGGGCGATGAAATCTGGCTCATCAATTCCCACCTGCCGGAATATCTGCAGGCCAACCGCTTCAACCACGAGCCGCGCCGCCGCCGCAAGCTGCTTTTGAGCAAGCGCGAGATCAACCGTCTGCGCGCCGGCATCAACCGTGAAGGCATGACGCTGGTACCGTTGAAAGTCTATTTCAACGACAAGGGTCGCGCCAAGCTGGAACTGGCGCTCGCCAAGGGCAAGAAGCTGCACGACAAGCGCGAGACCGAAAAGGAACGCGACTGGAACCGGCAGAAGTCGCGGTTGCTGAAGGGCGGCAACGCCTGAACCGGTTTGGCCGGGCAGGGGATTTGCCGCCTTTCGCGACATGTACCTCCGTCATGCCGGGCTAGATCCGGCATCCAGCCACGGCGCGTCTGTGCCGTGAAAGAGTCTCTGGTGATCAAGGACTTGATCACGCTGGCCCCCGGATCAGCTCCGGGGTGACGGAGTGAAGATCACTCCGGTCATGTCTCAAGCAGCCCGATACGTCCGCTCCACATGCGCCCGCGTTGCCGAAACGCTGAACCGGCTGACAAGCGCCGCCAGATTGGCGCTGACATCGCTCAGATTATGCGTGGCGGCGTTGGTTTCTTCCACCATGGCCGCATTCTTCTGGGTCAGATTGTCCATGCTGTTGATGGCGGCGTTGATTTCCTGAATGCCGACGGACTGCTCCTGCGCCGCCTTTGTCAGCGAGACGATATGTTCCTGAATATGATCGACCTTGTTGCCGATCGTATTCAAGGATTCGCCCGTCTTGTTGACCAGCGAAACGCCCTGCATCACATCGTCGGAAGATTTGGCGATCAGCGTCTTGATTTCCTTGGCGGCGTTGGCGGAGCGTTGTGCGAGTTCACGCACCTCCTGGGCGACAACGGCGAAGCCCTTGCCGGCCTCACCGGCGCGTGCAGCCTCCACGCCGGCATTCAGCGCCAGAAGATTGGTCTGGAACGAAATCTCGTCGATGACGGAAATGATCTGGGTGATCTTTTGCGACGATTCCTCGATGGCGCCCATCGCCTTCACCGCTTCCGTCACCACATCGCGCGAGCGCGCGGCTTCAACGGCCGAGCTTTCAACGATGGCCTTGGCCTCTTCGGAACGCTGCGCCGACAATTTGGAAATGGTGGTGATTTCCTCGACGGCGGCGGCGGTTTCCTCAAGGGCGGCGGCCTGCTGCTCCGTGCGGCGGGCCATGTCGTCGGTCGCGGAAGTCAGTTCACGGGTATTGCTGGAAATCTTGTTTGCTTCCTCGACGATCTGCGCAAAGGCGCCGGAGAGATTGCCGACCGCGGCGTTGAAGTTGGCGATCAGCCCCTCGAACTGCGGTGCGGTCTTTTCGCCGATGCTGGAAGTGAGGTCGCCGTTTGCCAGCTTGTTGAGGGCATTGTTGAGCAGTTCGAGAACGTGATCCTGCTCCCTCTTCATCTGCGCCTGCTCGGCCTCGACCTTTTGCCGCTCGCTGGCAAGCACGTCGAGATAGACGGAGATCGAATAATCCATGTCGAGAAGGGCGGCCTTGATGGTGGCGGAGAGGGCGTCCTTCACCTTTTTGGCCTTCTTCTCCATGAAAAGGCCCTTCAATTCGGACTCGATCACGGCCTTGACGATGCCATCCAGCATCAGCGCGTAACCACCGATATACCACCTCGGCTCCAGCCCCAGTCTTGCATGGGTGCGGCCGATGGCGGTTACGGCATCGGTATAATCCGCATTGAATGTACCGGAGGCTATCCTCTCCCAGTGCTTGAGCTGCATGCCCTTGGCGTGCTGGATATGGGCCTCGCTGGTGAAGAACTTCGCCGTCTCCGGCACCGAGCGGGCCTTGGCGTAAAAGCGATCGAGGGACGCATCGAGGGAGCCGGTAATGACGCCCTTCATGTCTGAAAGATTTTGCCGCTCACCGTGGCCAAGCCCCAGAAAATTCAGTCGTTCATCAAGTTGTCGGTCGGTTTTTGCTTGGCCGTGCATGTCTAGTCATCCTGCTTTGACACCCCAAATCACGTAACTGGTGTCTTTGCGTGATTTAGACACGTCTAAAATTAACCAAGATATAATTTCGACTGACCGGATTTGATGTTTGTTAAGTTTAAAAGGAATTTTACCTTGGGCGATCAGCGCAAAACAAAAAAGGCGCCCGTTTTTCAACGGACGCCTTTAAAAGTCTGCGGTGTCTAAACCAGGGTCAAACCGTCTCCGGACCCTCTGCGTGCCGGGCGGGGCGCTCGTTCGGGTCGCGCCCGATCTCGGCCTTCAGCGTCATCAGATCGATGAAGTGATCGGCCTGTCGGCGCAAGTCGTCGGCGATCATCGCAGGCTGCGTGGCCATGGTGGAAACCACCGAAACCTTGCGGCCCTTGCGCTGCAGCGCATCCACCAGAGTGGTGAAATCGCCGTCGCCGGAGAAGAGCACCAGGTGATCGACCGTCTCGGACTGTTCCATGGCATCGACTGCGAGTTCGATATCCATGTTGCCCTTGATCTTGCGGCGGCCGAGTGCGTCGGTGAATTCCTTCGCCGGCTTTGTCACGACCTTGTAGCCGTTATAATCCAGCCAGTCGATCAGCGGGCGGATCGAGGAATATTCCTGATCCTCGATGAGCGCCGTATAATAATAGGCGCGCAGCAGGTATCCGCGCTTTTGAAACGCCTTCAGGAGCTTGCGGTAGTCGATATCGAATCCCAGGCTTTTCGATGCTGCATAAAGATTGGCTCCGTCTATGAAGAGCGCAATTTTCTCCCGTGGATCGAACATTCCATCCCATTCCTTTTCTTGGAAAGGCCATTATCTGGCTTTTATATCCGGTCGATGACGCAAAAAAACATGTCGTATCAACGCGCTTTGCGTGTCGCCGTTGCGTTTTAAGTAAGCTACCTTCCCCCTTATTCCAAGACAATTCTTCTAGACATTTTGCTCATCAGACGCCAAACATGGGCGATATGGTGCCAAAAGACGCCAAAGACAGGAAAAACTTGAATTCCGCGGCCAATGGCTGTATCGGAGGCTGGAAAGCGTCGTCGCGAGAAATCTTGAATGTTTTTCGCAAGGCACGAAGCGCAGATTCAATAGGTTAGAGTAACCCTTGTGCACCCCGAACATCGCACGGCGCTCTGATCCACGACATTACGACCCGCAAAGGACAGGCAATGGCCCGCGTCACAGTTGAAGATTGCATTGATAAAGTAGACAACCGTTTCGAGCTGGTGCTTCTCGCCAGCCACCGTGCGCGCCAGATTTCTCAAGGGTCTTCCATCACGGTTGACCGCGACAACGACAAGAACCCGGTTGTGGCGCTGCGCGAAATTGCTGACGAGACACTGTCTCCCGACGATCTGAAGGAAGACCTGATCCACTCGCTGCAGAAGCACGTGGAAGTGGACGAGCCCGAGCCCGATCCGGTCACGCTCGCCGCCTCCGCTGCCGAGGGCGAAGACGACGACCAGCCGGAAACCGTCACTTTCGACCAGATGTCGGAAGAAGAACTGCTGGCCGGTATCGAAGGCCTTGTGCCGCCGGAAAAAAACGACGATTATTGATCCGGTTTTATGATGCCTTTGGCAGGCGACGGTTACTGTCTGTCAATAGTTGCCGTCATAATCTGATCCCTATTGATGCAGCATTGTGCGCCAACCCCAAGGTTGGCGCGCTTTCTTTTTGTGGAATATCGCATGATGCGGCAATACGAACTCGTCGAGCGGGTTCAAAAATATAAACCGGATGCGAATGAGGCCCTGCTCAACAAGGCCTATGTTTACGCGATGCAGAAACATGGCCAGCAGAAGCGGGCCAATGGCGACCCCTATATTTCGCATCCGCTGGAAGTTGCCGCAATCCTCACTGAAATGCATCTCGACGAATCGACCATCGCGGTGGCGTTGCTGCACGATACGATCGAGGACACCACCGCCACCCGCGCAGAAATCGACGAGCTTTTCGGCGAGGATATCGGCCGGCTGGTGGAGGGACTGACCAAGCTCAAGAAGCTCGACCTCGTCACCCGCAAGGCGAAACAGGCCGAAAACCTGCGCAAGCTGCTGCTCGCCATTTCCGATGACGTGCGTGTCCTTCTGGTGAAGCTTGCCGACCGCCTGCACAATATGCGCACCATGGAATATATGCCGGCCGACAAGCGCAGCCGCATTTCCGAAGAAACCATGGAAATCTATGCGCCGCTCGCCGGCCGCATGGGCATGCAGGATATGCGCGACGAGCTGGAGGACCTGTCCTTCCGTTACCTTAACCCTGAAGCCTATGAGACGGTGACCAACCGTCTTCAGGAGCTGGAAACGCGCAATGAAGGGCTGATCAAGAAGATCGAGGACGAGTTGCGCGAGCTTCTCGTGGCAAACGGGCTGGTCGGGGCAGGCGTGAAGGGGCGTCAGAAGAAGCCCTATTCGGTGTTTCGCAAGATGCAGTCGAAGTCGCTCTCCTTCGAGCAGCTTTCCGATGTCTACGGTTTCCGCATTCTGGTGGATGACATTCCCTCTTGCTACCGGGCGTTGGGCATCGTGCATACGCGCTGGCGCGTGGTGCCGGGCCGGTTCAAGGACTATATCTCCACACCGAAGCAGAACGACTACCGTTCCATCCACACCACCATCGTCGGTCCTTCGCGCCAGCGTATCGAGCTGCAGATCCGCACCAAGCGCATGCATGAGATCGCCGAATTCGGCATCGCGGCCCATGCGCTTTACAAGGATGGCGAAAACGGGGAGGGCGATCTGCTCTCGCCGGAATCGAACGCCTATTCCTGGCTGCGCCACACCATCGAATCGCTGGCCGAAGGCGACAGCCCGGAAGAATTCCTCGAGCATACGAAGCTCGAGCTGTTCCAGGATCAGGTGTTCTGCTTCACGCCCAAGGGCAAGCTGATCGCCCTGCCGCGCGGCGCCACCCCCATCGATTTCGCCTATGCGGTGCACACCAATATCGGCGACACCACGGTCGGCGCCAAGATCAACGGGCGGATCATGCCGCTCGTCACTCGCTTGAACAATGGTGACGAGGTGGAGATCATCCGCTCCGGCGTGCAGGTGCCGCCCGCCGCCTGGGAAGAGGTGGTGGTGACCGGCAAGGCGCGTTCTGCCATTCGCCGCGCCACCCGCATGGCCATCCGCAAGCAATATTCCGGCCTCGGTTATCGCATTCTGGAACGTACCTTCGAACGCGCCGGCAAGGCCTTCTCCCGGGATGCGCTGAAGCCCGTGCTGCATCGTCTGGCGCAGAAGGATGTCGAAGATGCCATCGCTGCCGTCGGCCGTGGTGAGGTCTCGTCGCTCGATGTGCTGCGTGCGGTCTATCCGGATTATCAGGATGAGCGTGTGACGGTGAAGATGACCGGCGACGATGGCTGGTTCAACATGCGCAGCGCCTCCGGCATGGTCTTCAAGATACCCGGCAAGTCGCGCTCCGTACTTGAGGACGATGGTGCCGCCGAGATGCTGGATGGGCCGGACCCGCTGCCCATCCGTGGCCTTTCCGGCAATGTCGACGTGCATTTCGGTTCCGCCGGCGCCGTACCGGGTGATCGCATCGTCGGCATCATGGAAAATGGCAAGGGCATCACCATCTATCCCATTCAGGCTCCGGCGCTTCAACGCTTCGACGATGAGCCGGAGCGCTGGATCGATGTACGCTGGGACCTCGATGAGGCGAACAAGTCGCGCTTCATGGCGCGGGTGATGATCAATGCGCTGAACGAACCGGGCACGCTCGCCTCGGTGGCGCAGTCGATCGCCACGCTGGACGTCAATATTCGCGGCCTCAACATGGTGCGCATCGGCACGGATTTCTCCGAGCTGGCGCTGGATGTCGAAGTCTGGGATCTCAGGCAGCTGAACCAGCTTCTGTCGCAACTCAAGGATCTCGATTGCGTTTCGACCGTAACGCGTGCCTTCGATTGAGGCATTTTTGATCTTCTGTAAGCACTGCAAGGCCGTTGTTATGCGTTGAACGCATGGCAGCGGCCTTTTCCTGTCTCTGGTGGCGGAGGCGGTTTGCGACTATTTTCATCTCAGAAATTGAAGAGAAGGAAATGCGGCGTGCCGGTGGATGAACACCGATGAGAAACGCCAGTTCCAAACCGAAAGGACCGAAAATCATGTTTACTCCGCTTCGCAAGATCGCCCGCGCCGTTCGTGGCAAGACCACCCAGGAACGCGAATTCGAATATCTCAGCGGTTCGGTATCGAATGTCGACCTCGAATTCCGCCAGCGCGAAATCGACCGCGGCCTGTTCCGCCGGTAATGCGCTCAGCGCATGGCAGCCCTTCGCCATGCGTTTGGATCAGCGCGGGCAGCCATATTGGTTGACGTGAAGGCTGACCTCTAGAGACAAGAAGGTGCGCGCGAGAAGCGCGGGCATCGCGGGCTGTGTGGCCATTCCCGCATGGATAGTCGGCGCCGCATGCCCCTGCTGCTTGTGGCGCGCTTCTGAATATGGCCTTGTGCCTCTTGGCTCGGCCCGGGCGATGAAATAAACTGCATCCCATGCCGTTTCGCCGCCGTGAACCCGTTGGTTTTTCAGAGAAGATTCGCGACCTGTTTTGGCCGCGCACGGGGTTTTCCCGTTCGCTGCGCTATATGAAGCTGCGTCTGCTGCGGCTTTCCGCGTCTCCGCATTCCGTCGCCGCCGGTGTCGCCATCGGTGTGGCCGTGGCCTGGACACCCTTTCTCGGTGTCCATATCATCATTGCCATGGCGCTCGGTTTTCTGATGCGTGTCAATCTCGTCGCTGCCGCGCTCGGCACCACCTTTGCCAATCCACTGACATTTCCGTTCATCTGGGCATCCACCTGGGAACTGGGGCACTTCATCCTCGGTCGGCAGAAGATCGAAAGCGCAGCGGATGTGGATTTCGTGGCGCTGTTCAGCCATCTCGAATTCCGTCAGATATGGACGCCGGTGCTGGAACCCATGACAATCGGCGCGTTTTTTCCCGCCCTTGTCAGCGCGGTCGTCGCCTATATCGCCGTTTATGGTCTCATCAGCGGTTTCCAGCGGCGCAAGATGGAAAATCTCGCGCATCGCGCCGCCAACAAGAATGCTTCTCTGGAGATGTTGAAATGATCATTGGATTGGGCAGCGACCTGATCGACATCCGCCGCGTTGAAAAATCGATCGAACGTTTCGGCGAGCGCTTCACCCATCGCTGTTTCACCGATATCGAGCGCGCCAAATCCGATGGCCGCAAGAACCGCGCCGCTTCCTATGCCAAGCGTTTCGCCGCCAAGGAAGCCTGTTCCAAGGCGCTGGGCACCGGCCTTGCGAACGGCGTTTTCTGGAAGGATATGGGCGTCGTCAATCTGCCGGGCGGCAAGCCGACCATGGTGTTGACCAATGGGGCAGGGGAAAGGCTGACGGCGCTGCTGCCCGCCGGCCACCGCGCCAATATTCACCTGACGATCACGGATGATTTTCCCTATGCTCAGGCATTTGTGATTATCGAGGCGCTTCCCGTGAACGGGTAAGACCCGGTGAAGCCGCATTGGCGTCCTATTTGCGGACGTGTCACAGAAGCGCTTCCCTTCGGGCTGGAAAGGTTCTAGAGAAGTCGCAGAAATATGAAAGCCTTGCCGGCCGCGTGAGACAGCATCACCCGCCGCAGGCGCGATAGGCAACGGCCCGGGAGCTTCTGAAATCGAAGAAGCCGGGAAACAATCAGGCAGGTCTTTAAGTGTCGGAAAAAGCTGAAAAGAAGCAGAACGCCCTCTGGGAGAACGTCAAGGTCATCATTCAGGCGCTGCTGCTGGCCATGGTCATCCGCACCGTGCTGTTTCAGCCCTTCACGATCCCGTCCGGCTCTATGATGCCGACGCTGCTGGTGGGCGACTATCTTTTCGTCAACAAGTTCTCCTACGGCTATTCGAAATATTCGCTGCCCTTTTCGCCGAACCTGTTTTCGGGCCGTATCCTCGAATTCAGCAAGCCGAAGCGCGGCGATGTCGTGGTCTTCCGCTTGCCGCCCAATCCTGAAGTCGATTACATCAAGCGCCTCGTCGGCTTACCCGGTGATCGCATCCAGGTGACGAACGGCGTGCTGTTCATCAACGGTCAGCCGGTTCCCAAGCAGCCCGACGGCACCTTCACCTCCGATTACCGCGCCGATCCGGGCGCCAATGTGCCTGTCTTTCGCGAAACGCTCGACAATGGCGTCACCTACGATACGCTCGACCAGTCGCCCGACTCGCGCGGCGACAACACCCGCGAATTCGTGGTGCCGGAAGGCCATTATTTCATGATGGGCGACAACAGAGACAATTCGCTCGACAGTCGTTTCGACGTCGGTTTCGTACCGGAAGAAAACCTGATCGGCCGCGCCAGCGTCATCTTCTTCTCGCTGGGCAATGACACGCCGTTCAGCCGCATTTGGGATTGGCCCGCCAACATGCGTTGGGACCGCCTCTTCAAGGTTGTGGAATGAGCAAGACCAAGCCGCTTTCGGCGGACGAGATTTCCCGTCTGGAAGCGTTGATCGGATATGAGTTCAAGGAAAAGGCCCGGCTCGACCGGGCCTTGACCCATGCCAGCGCCCGCTCCGCCGCGGCCGGCAATTACGAGCGGCTGGAATTTTTAGGCGACCGTGTTCTCGGTCTCTGCGTCGCCGAACTGCTGTTCTCCACCTTCCGCAACGCCACCGAAGGCGAGCTTTCGGTTCGTCTGAACCAGCTCGTCAGCGCCGAATCCTGCGCCGCGATCGGCGACGAGATGGGCCTGCACAATTTCATCCGCACCGGTTCGGATGTGAAGAAGCTGACTGGCAAGGCGATGCTCAACGTGCGCGCCGACGTGGTCGAAAGCCTGATCGCCACCATCTATCTGGATGGCGGGCTGGAAGCGTCGCGCAAATTCATTCTGAAATACTGGCAAGGCCGGGCCACGAGCGTGGATGCCGGGCGGCGCGACGCCAAGACCGAATTGCAGGAATGGGCGCATGCCAGATTTGCAACCACGCCCTCCTACCGTATTGACGATCGCTCCGGACCGGATCACGATCCACGCTTCACGGTGACGGTGGAAATTCCCGGCGTGAAGCCGGAGACCGGTGTCGAGCGCTCCAAGCGCGCGGCCGAACAGGTGGCGGCAACGAGATTGCTGGAACGCGAAGGCGTCTGGCAGAAATCCTCCACCTGAGACTGAGTGCCCTGAACGGGCGCTGCAATCGAGCGCATGTGGGCCCTTTGGCCGCATGTTGAATACCTCTGACCTTGAATGGATATCATGACCGACCACGAAAACCCCGCCGTTGAAGGCGAAGACAATGCCCTTCCGACCCATTCCGGCTTCGTGGCCCTCATCGGCCCGACCAATGCCGGCAAGTCGACGCTGGTGAACCGGCTGGTGGGCGCCAAGGTTTCGATCGTCAGCCACAAGGTGCAGACGACGCGCGCCGTGATGCGCGGCATCGCCATTCACGACAACGCCCAGATCGTGTTCATGGACACGCCCGGTATCTTCAAACCGCGCCGCCGGCTGGACCGCGCGATGGTCACCTCCGCCTGGGGTGGCGCGAAGGATGCCGATCTCATCCTGCTGCTGATCGATAGCGAACGCGGCCTGAAGGGCGATGCCGAGGCCATTCTCGAAGGACTGAAGGATGTTCCGCAGAAGAAAATCCTCTGCCTCAACAAGATCGATCAGGTGAAGCGGGAAGACCTCCTGAAGCTCGCTGCCGCCGCCAATGAGACGGTCGCGTTTGACCGCACTTTCATGATTTCGGCAACCAATGGCTCGGGCTGTGAAGACCTGATGAACTACCTGGCCGCCGAATTGCCGGAAGGTCCGTGGTATTATCCGGAGGACCAGATTTCCGACCTGCCGATGCGCCAGCTCGCCGCCGAAATCACCCGCGAAAAGCTGTTCCTGCGCCTGCATCAGGAACTGCCCTATGCCTCGCATGTCGAGACGGAAAAGTGGGAGGAACGCAAGGACGGCTCCGTGCGCATCGAGCAGGTGATCTATGTCGAGCGCGACAGCCAGAAGAAGATCGCGCTCGGCAAGAACGGCGATGCTATCAAGGCGATCTCCACCGCATCACGCAAGGAACTGTCAGAGATCCTCGAGCAGCCGGTGCATCTCTTCCTGTTTGTGAAGGTGCGCGAGAACTGGGGCGATGACCCCGAGCGCTTCCGTGAAATGGGTCTGGAATTCCCGCGAGGCTAGTTGCCAGGCATCCTCCCTCATCCCTGTGCCTGTCACAGGGATCCAGCCAGCCAAGTCCTTGGGCTGAAAGGAGTTCTTCCCGCCGCGCAGACGCGCGTGGGCTGGATTCCCGTGACAGGCACAGGAATAAGGGAGGAGTGCAAGGTAAGCTTCACAAATCTTCACCCACCATCGGGAACCGAATACGTTCGTGCGGGTTGTTCCAAAACAATTGGGCGCAACCTTTTCTTGATGATGGATATTCATGTCGCCAAAAAAACCGAACGGAATTTCCACCACCCCGTGCCAGCAATGTCCCTTGCGCGACCTGCCGCATTTCCGGGATTTTTCTTCTTCCGAACTGGATTTCGTATCGCGTTTCAAAACGGGGGAACTGGCGGTGGAAAGCGGCTCCCTGATCCTGATGGAAGGCTCGCACAGCGCTCATCTTTATACCGTTTTGCAAGGCTGGGCGTTCCGTTACAAGACACTGGAAGACGGCAGGCGACAAATCCTCAATTATGTCATGCCGGGTGACCTTGTCGGCCTTCAGGGCACGGTGATGGGGGAAATGGAGCATTCGGTGGAGGCCCTGTCGCCGGTGACGCTCTGCGTTTTCGAGCGATCGCGGCTCAACAATCTCTTCACCGATCACCCGACTCTTGCCTTTGATCTGACCTGGATCGCGGCAAGCGAGGAGCGCATGCTCGACAACCACCTCCTCAGCATCGGCCGACGCACCGCGCTGGAGCGCGCGGCCTATCTCATCGCCTTCCTGTATAGTAAGGCGAAGGCGGTTGATCTCATCCGCAACGAAACACCTATTCCCGTCACCCAGCAGCATGTGGCAGATACGCTCGGCCTTTCCATTGTGCACACCAACAAGACCTTGAGAAAGCTGGTCGATCGCGGCCTCATACGCTGGACGGACAAGGGTTGTCTGGTGCTTGATAATGCCGGGCTGGCCAATGTTGCCGGCTGGGAAAGCGACGAAAAGCGCCAAAGGCCCTTCATTTGATCTTCTTCCGACATGTCTTTTTTAAATGACGCTGGAGCCGTAATTTGCGACTTCTGTGGTGATATCTCGCTTGAGATCACGTCGCAGACTGCGACTTTGAGCCATGGGCTCTCTATTTAGGAAGAAGAAAAGATATGGTGCCACAACGGGTTATCATCGTTGAGGATGAATATCTGGTGGCCCTTGATGTCGAAGCGGTTCTCCAGTCCATGGGTGTGGAAACGATCGTAATCGCAACGACGCTTGGGCAGGCAAAGCAGGCCGTCGAACAGGATGGTGCCGATTGCGTTCTTCTCGATGTCAGCCTGACGGATGGCAAAAGTTACGCTTTCGCGCGCGATTTGCGGGAAGTGGGCATTCCCTTCGGTTTCGTCAGCGGTTACGGCGACACGACGGGTTTTCCCGATGATCTCTCGCATGCCCCTCTGCTCGGCAAGCCTTTCGGGGAAAGTGAAATCATGGATTTCGTTCTCAATCTCGTCGGCACGGTCGGCGACGCCGTAAAAGAATAACGTTTTGCCGCCAGATCGGGTATGCTCGGACCTGAATCGAAATCCGGACGCGTTTCATGCAGTGGCAGGAAGAGGCAATCATTCTCGGCGTCAAACGCCATGGCGAGACGAGTGTCATCGCCGAGGTGATGACCCCTTCGCGTGGCCGCCATCTGGGGCTGGTGCGTTCCGGCCGTTCCCGCAGCATGCAGCCGGTGTTGCAGGCCGGAAACCGGGTGGATGTCATCTGGCGGGCGCGCCTTCACGATCATCTGGGCGAGTTCCGCATCGAGCCGCTGCAATTGCGCGCAGCACAGCTGATGGAAACGGCGACCGCCGTTTATGGCGTGCAGGCCATGGGCGCGTTGCTCAGGCTTCTGCCGGAGCGCGATCCGCACCCGCATCTCTATCAGGCGCTGGATATCATTCTCGATAATCTGCATGACCCCGTCGATGCCGGGGAATTGTTCGTGCGCTTCGAACTGGCGGTTCTGAACGAGCTCGGTTTCGGGCTCGATCTTACCGAATGTGCGGCGACGGGGCTGCGCACCGATCTCATCTATGTATCGCCGAAAACGGGCAGGGCGGTTTGCCGCACGGCAGGTGCGCCCTATGCGGAGCGGATGCTGTCGCTTCCAGCTTTCTTGAGCGAAGGCCAGTCGAAGGCGGCCGATCCTGACAGCCTTGCGGCGGCTTTCCGCCTCACCGCTCATTTCCTCAACCGGCATGTCTACGATCCGCGTGGCCTCAACGAAAACGCCGCCCGCGACGGTTTCGTGCAGGCGGCGCTGAAGGCGCTGGAAGGCCGAGTGGCGGCGCCTGCGCTCAACAGGGCCGTGCAGGCTTAGATCAGGCCATTGCAGGCCTCGGAGCCGGCCGCTCCTGAATGGGCCAATGCACGATGGCCGCAAAAATCCCCATGCCGACGCCCAGCCACCAGACGAGATCATAGGAACCGAACCTGTCGTAAAGAAAGCCGCCCAGCCAGACGCCGAGGAACGAGCCGATCTGGTGGGTAAGAAAAACCACACCGCCCAGCATGCCGAGATGACGTGTGCCGAACATGATCGCCACCAGCGCATTGGTGGGCGGTACGGTGGAAAGCCACAGAATGCCCATGACGGAGGCGAAGAGGATGACCGAAAGCGGCGATTGCGGCAGCAGCAGGAAGGCCGTGACCACGACCGAGCGGGCAATATAGATATAAGCCAGCAGATAGGGTTTGGAATAACGCTGGGCGATGACGCCGGCGGCAAGCGAGCCGATGATGTTGAAGAAGCCGATCAGCGCCATGGCGATGACGGCGTACCGTGGTTCGATGCCGATATCGCCGAGATAGGCCGGAAAATGCGCGGTGATAAAGGCCACCTGAAAACCGCAGACGAAGAAACCGGTGGTCAAAAGCAGGTAGCTTTTATGGCCGAGCGCCTCCTTCAGAGCTTCGCCCGCCGTCTGCTGGAACTGCGCCTGCGACTGGCTGCCGGAGGATGAATTGCCGCGCATGAAAAAGGCGAGCAGCGGCACGAGCATCATCATCGCGGCGAGCCAGACGAGGCTGTCCGACCAGCCATAGTTGGAAATCAGCCCCTGGCTGATCGGCGCAAACAGGAACATGCCGGCCGAACCCGCCGCCGTGCCGATGCCGAAGGCGAGCGAACGTTGCTGCGGCGTCACATGGCGCGCAAAGGCCGAAAGGATGACGCTGAAGGAGCCGGCGGCAATGCCGAGCCCGACGAGAACGCCGCCGCCGAAATGCAGCCAGAACGTCGAGGTCCCGAAAGACATGCAGATGAGGCCGGCAGCATAAAGCAGGCCGGAAAGAACGAGCACGCGACCCGTGCCGTATTTATCGGCGATGGCGCCGAAGAAGGGCTGGCCAAGCCCCCAGAAGAGGTTCTGCAAAGCCATGGCAAGACCGAAGGTAGAGCGATCCCAGCCGGTATCGGCAAGCATCGGCAACTGGAAGAAACCCATTGCCGAGCGGGGACCGAAGGTCATGACCGCAATCAGCGACCCGGCGACGATAATCACCCAGGGCATGGTCTGGCGTGTGGCTTGCGACATGAATATTCCCCCATCGCGGCGCCTCGCCTCAGGGAAAAGGCGCATGGCTTGCCGCAGAATCCGCTACGATGGAACGAATATTATCTTTTGTCAGCCGGTCCCACTAGCGACTTTTCTTGACGGCCACTATTCATGCCATTGATGGAATGCGGAAGAAGAGACGACGATGAAACAGAATATCTACGACGACGCAGGGTTTTTCGAGCGCTACAGCGCCATACCGCGCTCCGTGGAGGGTCTGCGTCAGGCCGGCGAGTGGCATGAATTGCGCGCCATGTTGCCGGACCTGAAAGGCAGGTCTTTCCTCGATCTCGGTTGCGGTTTCGGTTGGCATTGCCGTTATGCGGCGGAGCAGGGTGCTGCCCATATCGTTGGCGTCGATCTCTCCGAAAACATGCTGCGCCGCGCCGTCGAGATCAATGGCGGTCCGGGCATAGACTATCGCCGCGCCGCCATCGAGGACATCGATTTTCCGCAGGAAAGTTTCGATGTGGTGCTGAGTTCTCTCGCCCTGCATTACGTTCGCGATCTTGACGTGGCATTCGCGAAGATTTTTGCCGTGCTGAAATCCGGTGGCGATTTCATCTTTTCCATCGAACATCCTGTTTTCACGGCGCTGGAAAAACAGGACTGGTTCTATGACGAGGAGGGCGAAATCCTCCACTGGCCGCTCGACAATTATCAGAACGAAGGCGTGCGCCACTCCAACTGGATGGCGGATGACGTGGTTAAATATCACCGCACGTTGTCAGGCATTCTCAACAGCCTGCTTTCTGCCGGTTTTACCCTGACGCGTCTGGCCGAGCCGAGGCCAGATCCGGCTTTGATGGCCGAGCGCCCGGAATTGAGACACGAGGATCGCCGCCCGATCTTTCTGATTGTCGGGGCGAAAAAGCCGTGACTTGAGACTGCGCGTCGCATTTGCGAGTGTGAAACAATGATGGAGATCGGCGCGTCCAGCTCTGAGCCGGTTGTTGAGCGATGACCGTAGCGCGCTCCTTCTCATCCCTGTGCTCGTCACAGGGATCCAGCCAGCCCAAGTCCTTGGGCTGAAAAGAGTCTCTCCGCTGCGCCGCCGCGCGTCAGCTGGATTCCTGTGACGAGCACAGGAGTGAGGGAGAGAAGGTGTGCCCGGTCAGAACCAAGCCGCCGGCCTACCGCCGCTTGATCGCCCAGCCTTCCGGCCTTTCCTCGATCACCCTGGCAACATCGCCGACGGATAGCCGGCCTTCGCCGCGCGGCGTGACGTTCCAGCCGAAGAGCGGGCCGGGCACGCGTCGGTCGCCGGACATGCGGATGCGGCCCATCGCCTTCATGGGGGAGGGCACATCGCGGGAGCCGGTCATCTGGTCCTGTGTGGTCATGATGCAGCGGGCGCAGGGCTTGACGAGATCGAAACGAATGCCGCCGATCTCGATGGCCGCCCAGCGATCCTCCGCCCATGCTTCCTCCGTGTCGAGCACGATATTGGGCCGGAAACGCTCCATGCCAACGGCCTCCTCGCCATTTTCGCGCATATTGTCGTTGAGTGCGGCAAGCGAGGCGGTGGTGGTGACGAGAATCTGGTAGCCGTCGGCAAAGGTGACGGGGGTTTCATTGCCCGTCCATTCGAGGCTCGCAATGCGTTTAGAGGCATCATCGAAGAACGCCAACTTCACCTCGCGTCCGAGCCAGGCCGAAAGCGTGTCATTGGTCTCGTCATCGGCGATATTGGCGCTGACGATCGATTTCCACACCGCCACATCCATGCGCTGGCCTGATGGCCGTGCGACTACCTCGCCGTCTTCACCCCTTGAAAGCAGCATGCCCTCGTCCTCATGGCGAGCCAGAACCGTGGCAATAGCAGGCAATTCACGCTGGGTGATGAAGTGGCCGGATGGGTCGACAAGCATGGCGCGGCGGTCACCCGGCAGGCCTTCGGCCGAAACGGCGCTTTCGGAGAGGGGAATGCCGCGCGCGCTTTTCAGCGGATAGATGTTCAGTTCGGTCACACGCATCTCGGGTCTCCTCAGATTTCGTCGAGAAACAGGTCCAGCACCTGTTTCAGCCTCTCATGGCGGGCTTTGGCCATCTGCCGGCCTGTTTCGGTGCGAAAACCGTCGGCCAGCTTGAACAGCTTGGTTTCGAAATGGTCGATGGCAAAGGCGCGGTCGTCAAGCGGCCGTTCTTTCGCCAGCGGGTCAACCGGATCGTAAAGTGCCGAGCCCAGGCGCCCGGCAATATAAAAGCAGCGCGCCGCGCCCACCATGCCGATGGCATCCAGCCGGTCGGCATCCTGAAGGATTCTCGCCTCCAGTGTCTGCGGCTCGATATTGGCGGAAAAGCTGTGGGCGGTAATGGCGTGGGCGGCGGCGTCGATATCCGCCTCTTTCCAGCCGAGCCCCATTAGAATGCCCGCCGCCTTTTCCGCCGCCAGCCGCGATGCCTGCGCCCGCAAGGGCGAGTTCTTCTCCACCGCCACGCAATCATGCAGCAGCACGCTTGCCGCCAGCACGGTGCCATCGCCGCCTTCGCCCGCATGGATGCGCATGGCGTTGCGAAAGACGCGGTGAATATGGGCAAGGTCATGCGAGCCGTCGCCCGCATCGGCGGCGTGCTGCATCAGTTCCTGCGCAAGCGCCGCATAGGGCGCGAAAGCCTCAGCCGCGATCATGCCTGCGGCTTCCGGGTGAGGATTTTCTGGTAGAACAGGCCGATACCGATCAGCACCGCGCCGAGCCCGATGAAGGACAGCGCCCTCAGCACACCTTCGAGATTGCTCATGTCGATCAGGAAGGCCTTGGCAACCGAGATCAGCACGAAGGCAGCCGATGCCAGACGCAGGCTGCGGGCATTGAAGCGCGAACCGAACACAAGCAGCAACACGCCGATCAGCAGCCAGACCACCGAATAGCTGTAGGTCTCACCCTGCATAAAACCCTTCCAGTCTGCGATATTCTCGCCCTGCCAGAAACGGCGCACCGAAAGTGTCGCCCAGGCAAAGCCGAGTGCTGCACCCGCCACCGCCAGCATGCTGACATAGGCTGGCGGACGTTTTCCCCGCGCATAATAGGCAAGGCCGCCATAAGCGAGCGCCGGCAGAAGGTAACCGATCAGCAGGAGGTTGAGGACCGGGATGCGGCCGGTATTCTCGCCGGTGAAATAGGGATTGAGCGTGAAGAAATGCATCGTCAGCACGTTAATGACGGCAATCACGCCGGCAATCATCGAGCCGTAACGGAAGACCGGGCTGGGGCTCTTGAGATCGAGCGTCATCAGCACGCCCGAGAAGCCAATGGTCAGCAGCGTGTAGATCGACTGTTCGCCGAGCGTCGGTACGCTGTTGTCAAGCGTGCCGCCATTCATCGCATGGCGGATGAGGATGGCGACGGCGAGAAGCCCCATGACACTGGCAATCGCCTGCAGGAAGTTCTTCGCCCTGACCCCCGGCCAGTCGCGCAGCAGCCAGGCCGAGGCAACGGCCAGCAGTGCGGGAATGCCGTAACCCGGAAGAAGCGCGTTGAAAACAGGCGTGGTGCCGAGGTTCTGCGGCCCGACAATGGTGGGTTCCCAGGCGATGCGGCCGAGAACGGCGACGCTCGCCACGGCCATCACCCAGGGCAGAACCTCCCAGTTGCGATGACGTGTCGCCAGCACATAGACAAAACCAATTACGGAGAGCAGCACGGTTGTCGCAAGCCCCTGCGTCAGCGTGTGCAGGCAGAGCGCGAAGGCGGCGAATGAGCCGAGCACGAGGATGTTCAGCGGCTTGCGATAGGCCTCGTTGTTCTGCCGGTGCAGCCACTCGGCGCCTGCAAGCAACACCAGTCCAAGGCCGAGGCCATAGGCGGCGTGCAGCCAGTCACGGCCGAGATTGCCGTATTCGACGAAGCTTGCGGTGGCGAGCCAGACCGGAAAAAGCGCGGCGATACCGGCCCAGAGCTGAGCAAAATCCGAATCGTCAGCGCCCTTGCGTTTCAGGAAGGAGAAGGCGCAGAGCACGAAGACAGCCCCGAGGCCGAGCGCCATGGCAATTTCCGCCGTGTAGCCGACTGACACGGACGGAAGGGAGACAGACGTATCGTTGATAAGGCCGATAAAATCGATGCCCCGCCGCGACATCAGCGACACGGCAGCCTGCGCACCGAGCGCTGCGATAATGGCTGGCCAGGCCGCATAATGGCGGGCGGCGCCAAGCGCTGCAAGGGCTGCGATGATCGCTGAAACGATGATCGCCGGATGAGTATCGACGCCGCCATCGGCAAAGAGGAAGCCGATGGCCGGCAGGATCACGGCCATCGAGACGGTGAGATTGAGGGCGAGCGACGGGCGCAGCAGAAGCCGCATGCCGCGGATGGCGCGCCGCGCGGGAACGGCGGGTTCACCGGTTTCGGCAGGCGGCGTGTCGAATGTCTTGCCGGGCCAGAGGAATATGGTTCCCGCCAGCATGACGAGCAGGGCAAGCGTTGGTGGTTCGGCACTGATCGTTTCGGAAAAGCCGATATAGCCGAGCGCCCAGAGGCCAAGCCCGGCATTGGCGAGAGAGGGAACCACGGTCCAGCCCTGCCTGCGCGCCGCGGCCGCTGTTGCCAGCCAGGCGATAGTCAGGAACGCGAAGAGCGCCCAGATATTCGGCGTTTCGGTGGAAATCAGTGCTGGCGTCAGCATTGAACCGAGAAGGCCGAGACCGGCCAGCGCTTGCCCGTGCAGCAGCGAAAGCCCGATGGTGGCGAAGGCGACGAGCCCAAGCAGGCTGAAAGCCATGCCGGGGCCGATATAGCCGTAAATGCCATAGGCGGCGTAGACGACGCCGAACAGCGTCAAGGCGCCGGCCGCCGTCAGCACGCCCGGTATCATGGCGTTGGAATAGGTGGAGGCGATGCCCGGCACCGCCTTGCGGCGGATCGCTTCGCCGGCAACGCCGAGAACGAGGCCGAAAATGGCGGCGAGCGAAAGCCTGACCGCCGGGCTGAGCAGCCCCGATTCGATCGAATATTTGACGAGGAAAATACCGCCGAGCGCGAGCGCCAGCCCGCCGGCCCAGACGGCCCAACGGGCGCCGAGCAGGCTTTCGAAGCTTTCCTTCGTCGCCGGAGCGGATGCCGCCTCGCTGGCGGGAGCTGCGGGTGCTTCCTCGCGGACGGCGTCTTCCGCTTGCGCCATGGCGGCGGCTTCCTGGGGCTCGGATGCATAGTCAGCCTGGAAGGCTGTATCTTCCGCAGCGGGGGTGCTTGGCTCTTCCACCTCGAGATCCGGTTTTACCGCGGATTCCTCGCTCTCCGTTTGCGCCGCCGCAGCCAACGTCACGCCCGCAGCCATCAGCCGCTTGAGACTGAGAACTTCCCGTTCCAACGACTTGATTCGGCTTGAGTTGCGGATGCTCGCGACCAGCGTGTAGATGAAGGCCGCGACGAGGGCGAGGATAAACAGCGGGATTTCCAAACGGATTCTCCAATTACGAAGCTGTTTTTAAAGCCCTTTTGGTGAATTTATGCAAGGCCCGGTTGATGGATGATATGGGTGGCGAAGGAGCGGGCGTGTGCCACTTGTTTCTTCTCCCCGCCGGGGAGAAGTCCGCGGCAGCGGGATGAGGGGGTGAGGGTGGAGATATTCGGTGAGCTTGCCCCCTCATCCGACCCTTCGGGCCACCTTCTCCCCGGCGGGGAGAAGAAATAGGTGGCACGCGCTCGGCCTCGTGTCAGGAAACATCCGCCAGCCAGTGCCGTGCCGCTTCGATATCGGCAAGCCCGAGTTCATGCCCGTCCTCAACCGTTTCCAGCTCGGCACTTGCGCCGCTCGCGGCGAGCCGGCCCTGCAGTTCGTGCGCCTTGTCGAGATATTTGTCGCGTTCTCCCGCCACAAGCAGGAGATTGCGGCCGGAAAGATCGGTCTGCGGCCATGTTTCGAGAACCGGCATCGGGCGATAGAGCAGGGCGTCGCCGGCAAGGTCGGGATAGAGCGCTGCAAAGGCCGCGTAGAAGTTCGCGCCATTGGAATGGCCGATAAACCGCAGTTTCGAACGGTCTAGGCCATAGGACCGTATCGCCCCCTCCACGAAGGCGGCGAAGGCTTCCGCTTCCGAGGCGATATCCTTCTGGTCGAAGCTGAAATCGGGATTGCGACGGAACCAGCGGGCGATCTCTTCCTCCGTGCTGCGGCCGCGCACGCCGAGAAGCGTTGCGCGCGGTGCTGCCCGGTGCGCCAGCGGCATCAAGCTGGTTTCGCTGCCGCCGGAACCGTGCAGCAGGATGATGGTGCTGCCATCCGGCTCCTGCGGCGTGTAGAACCGGTGCACGAAGGGCAGGTCGCGATAGACGATGCGTTCTTCGCCCGGCATCGAAAATTGCGGCAGGGCAACGCGTACATCCGCCTCGTCCTTCATGAAGAGCGGCGGGATGAACAGTTTTTCCCCGAGCGATTCCAGCGGTTCGTCCACCGTCATGCCCGGCCCGTCGGTTGCCATTTCGATCAGCACGCCGCCCGGTTCGCGGACATAAAGCGAGTGGAAATATTTCCGGTCATGGGCGTTGGTGGTGCTGGAATTCAGCGATTTCAGCCCGGTTAGAACCGTGTTCAGCTCATCCATATCCTTCGCGCGGAAGGCGATGTGATCGACGGTGCCGGTGCCCGGCGCGCTGGACCAGAAGCCGGTGGCGTCGCGCACGTCGATAATGTCGCCGCTGTCGGAAACGAGCCGGCGGATTGCGCCTGCCTGGCTTTCCTGCCGGTAACCGAAATGTTTCTCCAGAAACGCCACGGTTTCTTCCGGCACTTCGCTCAGCACCGTCGCGCCATAGATACGGCGAATGGCGTCCGCGGCGGAAATATCGTCCGTCACATGCGGCGTGGCATCGGCAAAGGTGTGGGTGCCGACCAGCTTGACGATCAGGCCGTCAGGATCTTTCAGCCGGATGACCGGGGCACCGAACTCATCGGAGGGGCCTTCCGCCCGGATGCCAAATCTCAGCGCCCGCGTCAGCCAGAAGCCGATGGCGGCGGGATCGATGGCTACGGAAATTTCCAGCGTCTGGCCGTACCCGACACGGCCCTGGCCGCCATCTTCCCAGACGAGAAAGGTGAGAAGCGAGCCGGGCGAGGCGATATCGTCGCCATAAAGCAGATGCAGCTGCATGGCGTCTTCGAAACCGGCCGTGCGCTTGGCCAGCCTCAGGCCCAGAAAGCCGGCGTAAAAATCCACATTCGCCTGCACCTTCCGGGTGATCATGGTGATGTGGTGTATACCAAGTGCAGAATTCATCTTGCCGTCCCGCGTTTGCCTGCTGTTCGTGGCCCTATTTGTCGCACGCTGCCCCTGATCCGCAACCCCGGCAAATGAGAACGCTGTGTTCTCTGCGTGAACGATATTTCCGCACCTTCGTTGCACGCGGGATGGGCAGAGTTGCCAGCTTGTTGCCTGTGTATCGATCATTGATGCATATAAAATAAGCATACAAAATAACGGCTATTTTGTATGCAATTTTATCTTGCCTTGAGAGTTGGAATTGGGTCTTATGCAACCAATCCAACAAAACCATCAGGGGGAACAGATGATTTTAACGCGCAGGTTGTTGTCCAGAACGCTGGCCATTGCCGCCATCGGTGTAACCGCCGGATTTTCATTGCCGGCGGTAGAGGTGCGGGCCGAAACGCCGGTGAAATTCACACTCGACTGGAAGTTCGAAGGCCCCGCCGCGGGTTTCCTGCTGGCGCTCGACAAGGGTTACTTCAAGGCTGAAGGGCTCGATGTCACCATCGATAGCGGCAACGGCTCGGTGGAAGCCATTCCGCGCGTGGCGACCGGCGCCTACCAGATGGGTTTCGGCGACATCAACTCGGTGATGAAGTTCCTCGACGAGGATCCAAGCCAGAAGATCAAGGCCGTTTATATGGTCTATGAGCGCCCGACTTTTGCCGTGGTCGGTCGCAAGTCGCTCGGTGTTACCGGCGATCCGAAGTCGCTGGAAGGCAAGAAGCTCGGCGCACCGCCGCCGGATGGTGCTTTTGCGCAATGGCCTGCTTTCAAGCAGGTGGCGGGCCTCGATGACAGCAAGATCAAGATCGAATCGATCGGTTTTCCGGTGCGTGAACCGATGCTTGCCAAGGGCGACGTCGATGCCGTTTTCGGCTTTGCCTTTTCGGTGATCCTCAATCTCAAGAAACAGGGCATCACCGATGACGATATCTCGACCATCCTGATGGCCGAGCATGGCTTGAATCTCTATGGCAATGCGGTGCTCGTAAACACTGATTTCGCTGAGAAAAACCCTGAAGCGGTGAAGGGTTTCCTGAAAGCGCTGGCCAAGGGTTTCGCTGATTCCGTCAAGAACCCGGAAGAGGGTGTGGCGGCCGTCCTCAAGCGCAACGAGACGCTGGACAGCGCCATCGAGCTGGAGCGCCTGAACATGGCCAACAGCATGAACATCAAGACGCCCTATGTGGTGGAAAACGGTATGGGCGGGGTCGATCCGGCCCGGCTTGCGGCCTCGCTGGAGACGCTCAAGGTTTCCATGGGCCTGAAGGGCAACGTCAAGGCGGAGCAGGTGTTCGATGCGACCTACCTGCCGGCCAAGGCAGAACGCATGCTTCCCTGATGGGTGAAATGAGCGGGTGCGGCCCGATTCTTCTCTCCGCCGGGGAGAAGTCCGCGGCAGCGGGATGAGGGGGCAAGCTCTCCGTATATCTCTACGCTTGCCCCCCTCATCCGACCCTTCGGGCCACCTTCTCCCCCTCGGGGAGAAGAAACAAGCGGCAACGCTGCGGGGTTCAAAAGCCCGATCAGCAACTGAAAACGGAACTGCGATGTCACGTCTCGTGGAAATAGATAATGTCGACATGCGTTACGGCGGTTCCGCCGGAACGCTGGCCGTATCCGGTTTGAACCTGACGGTCGACAAGGGGGAATTCGCGGCTGTCGTCGGCCCGTCCGGCTGCGGCAAGTCCACGCTGATGAAGCTGGTGACGGGGCTGCATATTCCGCAAAGGGGCAATGTCATCGTTGCCGGGCGGCAGGTCACGGAGCCGGTCTCCATCGTCGGCATGGCGTTTCAGAACCCGACGATGCTGCCGTGGCGCACGACGCTTGAGAACATCCTGCTGCCGCTGGAGATCGTCGAGAAACATCGTCGTCGCCTGCGCGCCCACAAGGCGGAATATGTCGCGAAAGCCGAGCGTCTTCTGGAGATCGTCGGCCTGAAGGGCTTTGGCTCCAAATATCCGTGGCAGCTTTCCGGCGGCATGCAGCAGCGCGCCAATCTCTGCCGGGCGCTGATCCATGAGCCGGAACTGCTGATGCTCGACGAGCCATTCGGCGCGCTCGACGCCTTCACCCGCGAGGAGTTGTGGTGCGTCATCCGCGATCTGCACGCCGCGCAGCGCGTCACCATCATCCTCGTGACCCATGATCTGCGCGAAGCGACATTTCTGGCCGACAAGATTTTTGTGATGAGTGCAAGGCCGGGCCGGGTGCTGGCGGAACATCGCGTGCCTTTCGCCCGCCCGCGCCAGCTCGATATCATGTATGACAAGGGTTTCAACGACATGGTGCAGGCACTGCATGGCGAAATCGCGCAGGCGAGGGTGGCGGCATGAGCGCGATCATAGAAACCACCGTCACGACTGAGCCGCGCAAACCGCTGATTGCCCGCGTCAACTGGGTGAAAGCCGCCCCATGGCTTTATACGCTGGCGCTTTTCGTGTTGTGGGAACTGCTTGTCTACGCGCTGAAAATGCCGCCCACCATCCTGCCGTCGCCGGTCAGGGTCGGGCAGGCCATCGTGCAATATTGGTCGCCGATCTGGAAGAATTCGCTGCAAACGCTGTATACCACGACGCTGGGCTTCGCCATTGCTGTGGCCGCCGGTCTCGCTATCGGCCTGTTCATCGGCTGGTCGAAAACCATCTATGCCGGGCTTTATCCGCTGATGATCGGCTTCAACGCCATTCCGAAGGTGGCGCTGGTGCCTATCCTCGTCATCTGGTTCGGCATCGGCACGGTTCCCGCCGTTCTGACCGCTTTCCTGATTTCCTTCTTTCCCATCGTCGTCAATGTCGCCACCGGCCTTGCCACCATCGAGCCGGAAACCGAAGATGTGCTACGGGCGCTCGGCGCCAAGAAGATGGACATCATGCTGAAGGTCGGTATTCCGCGGTCCATGCCCTATTTCTTCGGCTCGCTCAAAATCGCCATCACGCTCGCCTTCGTCGGCTCGGTCGTGTCGGAGACCGTCGCTTCCAATTACGGCCTCGGCAACATGATGAGTTCGGCGCAGAGCCAGTTCAACGTGCCTCTGGTCTTTGCTGGCCTGCTGATGCTCGCGGTGGAAGGCATCGTCATGTACGCCATCATGGCATGGCTTGAAAAGCGCATGACCGGCTGGGCGCATCGCTCCACCATGGGGCAATAAGGAATGCAGCACGGGCATGAAGAATATGCCCGTGCCGGAATGTCATGCGAAGTTAATGCGCCGCCATTTCTTCCACGATATCGCCGCCGTCCATCAGGAACGGGTAGTAGGTCGGCCAATTGGTCACTTCGTCCAGCAATGCCTTGCGGTCGTTGCCCCAGTAGAGATGGTAATGGCCCGCCTTGACCGGGGCGATGGAGTGATCGCTGAACTGGATGAATTGCGGCGCGGCCTCGTCGCCGGCGGTTTTCTTGAAGATATAGCGTACGCCGCGATTGCCCTTCTTGTAGGTCAGGATTTCATGGCCGTCGCTGACATAGGTGCCTTCAGCGGGCTTGCCGTCCTTGTAGAATGCCACGCTGTCGGCCTTGATGACGATGCGGTTCACATCGGTCTTGTAGCCAATCTCGTAATAGGCGCGGTACTCCGCCGCGGTCTTGTCGCCATGCGCCGCCTTTTCGGCCATGACGGAATCGAGCGAGCCGTTCAGCAGATAGGGGTAGACCGATTGCCAGTCGCCTTCCCAGTCGGAAAGCGCGCGCGGTTTCACCTGGGCATCTTCGAAGTAGCCCTTGTAAATCTGCTTTTCCGCCTCGGTCATCTGGTGGCCATGATCGTGCCCATGGTCGTGGCTGTGGGCAGCGGATTTGTCGCCGCCGGCGGCCATCGCCGCGGTCGTCGCCAGCAGCATGGAACCAAGTGCGACAGCGCCGGTGACGCGGGTGAGTATCTTCTGCATTTGTTTCGGCCCTCTTATCTTCATAATGGCAAGTTACGTAATAACATTACATCATGATCCATAAAGGCCGCGTTCGAGGGATGCAAGTGGCGTCCCGGCTCGGTGCAACGAAAAAGCGCGATGGCTTTGCAGCCGTCGCGCTTGAAAGAGGGTAAGGTGCAACGCCTCAGGCGGGTTGCGCGCTTATGTCCGCCTTGCGCTCGTCAAAGGCGAGTTTCATGGCCTTCGTCACGTCGCGGGTCGTTGTAAAGTAACTGTCGCTGCGCACCCAGTAGCGTAATTTCACCGTGGCGCTGTCCGCACTGACTGAATCCACAAAGGTCACGGGGGCTGGATCCAGCAGCACGCGGCTTTCGGATCGCGCCACCCGCATCAGCATATCCTGTGCAGCGGCGAGGTCCTCGTCGTTCTTGACCGTCAGGCTCACTTCATGACGGCGCGACGGAAAGCGGCTGTAATTGGTGATCGGCACGTTCCACAGGGTCGAGTTGGGTGCAAGGCGATAAAGCCCGTCGCTCGTCTTGAGCTCGGTAGCGAACAGCCCGATCTCGATGATGGTTCCTTTGACGGTAGTCGTCTCGATATATTCGCCGACGCGGAAGGGACGTAGCACCACGAGCATGATGCCCGCGGCGATGTTCTGCAACGTGCCCTGCAACGCAAGGCCGATGGCAAGGCCGGCGGCGCCGAGAACTGCAAGAATGGACGCTGTTTGTACACCGAACTGGCTAAGCACCATGACCAGAACCAGAATTAGCACGACATAGCGGACCGCCCCGGCAAAAAAACCGGCTAGCGTCGCATCGAAGCCGCGAACGCGCGACAGGCCCTGAAATGCCCAGCGTTGCAGGAATGTTGCGGCCAACCAGCCGATGATCAGAAGAAGAAGCGCGCCAATGACCGAAAAGGAATATTGCACTGCCAGGGCGCTGGCCTGCCGAACGGCTGCCTGCGATGCGACGAAGATATCCGCTGCCTGCTGTTCCATGAATTGTCCCGTAATCTTTATTGCTGTTCAGCGTTGGTAACGAACGGGCGCCTTGGCGGTTCCGCCAAAATTCGGGCTTCAGCCGCCGAGCGGCAGCACGAAAGGCACGTTGCCGTCGGTATCCGCACCCCTGCCGATCGCCTTTATCGCCCTGACAAGTCGCCCGTCGCGCCTCAGAAGCCGGTCGCCAATGGCGATGATACGGGCATTCGGCGTGGCGTAAGGGGAAACCGCCCGCAATCGCCCGGCGAGTTCGTTCTCGTCTTGGTCCGGATAAAGGCTGAGGGCTGCGATGACGGCGGCGGCGGGTGAGCGCGAAACACCCATCCAGCAATGGATGAGCAGCGGCGCGGACTGGTCCCATTGCCGGGCGAAATCGATTAGCTTCAGCACATGCGCATCGTCCGGCGCGATGAGATCGGCGGTGCCCTTGAATGCAATGTCGTTCATGGCAAGCGTCAGGTGCCGGTCTGCGGCAATGACGGCAGGGCGGTGAAAAGACTGCTCTTTGGCGATCAGCGTCACCATTTCGCGGGCCTTGTGCTTCACGGCCATCTCCGCGATCCGCGACAGCGGCGATACGACAATGGCCGTCATGTCGCGCTCCCCGTCTTGACCATACGCAGCTCTTCAATTGCCTCAAAACGCTCAATGAAAAGCTTTTGCGCTTCAGTCGAGGGCAGGGGCGTCATGTCGAACATATCGCGGGTGATGCCGCGCGGCAGGCCGAAGAACTTCTGCGCCTCGGCGGTGGAAAAACCGGCAAGTTCCGTCGCTTCGAAAAAGGCGGCGACCGTATCGGCCTTCTTGATGCGGTCCTTCAATTCGCGCGATGCATGCGGCGGCAGGCCGAAACGCAGATGCACCGCGGCTTCCAGGCGTTTTTCCACGGTCTTGTAACCACCGCCGACCACCGATTTGAACGGCGAGATCATGTCGCCGATGACATATTCCGGCGCATCGTGCAGAAGCGCCATCTGCATCTCGTCAGGCGTGGCACCGGTGCACATGCGGCAGAAGATGGTCTCGACGATGAGGCAATGCTGGGCCACGGAAAAGGCATGGTCGCCGCGTGTCTGGCCGTTCCAGCGGGCCACACGGGCAAGGCCATGGGCAATATCGACGATTTCCACATCGAGCGGCGAAGGGTCGAGCAGATCGAGCCGCCGACCGGACAGCATGCGCTGCCAGGCGCGCGGGCTTTTTGCGGGCGTCACTCTCAATCCTCCGCCCGTGCTGCCGGATCGGCCGTCGGCAAGGAAATGCCGCTCCACGCCGGCAGCGCCACCGTCACGGGAACATTCCCGGCAAGAAGCGGCGTACCCGAAGCAAGCGCATCGGCAATACGGTCGATCCGCACAATGGCGAGCGCCCTGTTACCGGAAACGGTTCCGAGCGCGCCGACCGGCTTTCCATCGGCAGTAATCTCCGTTCCGCTGGCGGGAAGCGCGACTTCGGCCGAAACGCTGACGACGCGGCGTCTTGCCGTGCCGCGATGTTTCATGCGCGAGACGACTTCCTGACCGACAAAACAACCCTTATTGAAGGAAACGCCGTCATTCACATCCATCAGCACATCGTGCGGAAAAGCATCCTGAAGCGCATAATCCCGACCGGATTCGGCAATGCCCTGCTCGATACGGAGCGCATCATAGGCCGCGATGTCGCCGGATGCGGAGGCGCCCGGTATACGGTAGAGATCGATGCCGGCTTTGGCGAAACGGCCATCCCTGACGCCAGCCGCCGGCGCAGTCTCGTTCCAGAAAACGCTCACGCCTTCCACCGTCTCGGCTTTGAGGTCGACCGGTGCACGCAGCTTGTACATGGTCAGGCGGCGCAACAGCGCGTCCTGTTCGGCCGCGCCCGTCTCGATCAGATAGTCCCCGCCATCGCGCCAGATCAGAAAATCGAACAGAATCTTGCCCTGCGGCGTCAGAAGGGCTGCGGCCCTTGCTTCGCCTTGCGGCAGGTTTTCAACATCTGCGGTGATTAGGTTGTTCAAAAATTCCTCGGCGCCGGCGCCGGAAACCCGGATCAGACGGCGGTCGGCAAGAAAGGCGGAAGGCATGGCGTCACCGTTCGGTTCGTCGAGACTATGCGGATAGCAGGCAAGATGCAGATGCATTTGCCGGAATGCTCATTCCGCACAGTTAGGATTTTTGCAAAAGAACGGCAAGCGCTGCGATGCGATCAATCGCCGGCGGTGAAGAACTTCCACTTGCCGTCAGGCGAAATGCCGACGCGATAAAAGCTGTAATTGCCAAATTCCTGCATGTCAGCCAGATCGCCCGCCGTAATGATTCGCAGAAGCTCCACCTTTTCCGGCGCAGTCAGCGTATTCAGCGGTTTTCCGGAAAAATAGGGGAAAACATAGGCCTCGTCGGGCGTGCCGGCGTCCACATGGGCATAACCGGTCGACAGCAGGTCGATGATGATCGCCAGCACTTCCAGCCCGTCAGGATCGCCGGAATAAGTTTTCAGCGCCGCAATCGGGTCTTCGCCGTCATTGCCGTCGATGCGGAATTCGTTCTGGCCGGCAGCGATGAAGGGTCGCAGCTTTTCGATATCGCCGGAGGCGGCGGCATCGATGATCTGCTGGCGCAGCTTGCGCACGGGTTCCGGCGCCTTGGAAATATCGTGCTCGATGACAACGGACATTTCCGGCGTCGCGTCGGGCTTGGCAGATTGCTGGTTCGTCTGGCTGGCGGAACGGTCCACCAGCGGGTCGGGCAGGGGAATGCCTTCCGAATCGCCTTCGATTTCGTCCGGCTCCGCGGGCTGGGTCTGCTGCGGCTCACCGCCATTCTCAGCCTTCGGCTCGCTTTCGGTGTTCTGCGCCGGCTTCAGCTCGGAAAGGGCAAAGGCGCGGCCTGGCATGCCAATCGGGCTGGCGGCGAGCGCAAGCAGGATGGACAGCAGGGCGGAAGAGCGCAAAAGCCCCTTGCTCAGGCAAGACATGATAGACCCCGGCTTTACTGTATTACCCGCTGCGGCGAAAATTCGCCCTGAAGCATGCGCTGGCGCAGCGATTCCAGCATTGCTTCAGCGCCGGCCTCGCCATGGATACGGATGGTTTCGCGCATGGCCAGAGCGATGGCGGCATCGGCGATGATCTCAGGCTCGATGCCGTCGGCCATGCCGTCAGCCCATGCCTCGTTCTGGTGTTCCAGAGCGACCTGCATTTTTTCATGCACGATCATATCGTCGATTTCGTTACGGCTTGTCTGCATTTTTCATCCTCGACAGGGCGGGCAAGTCCTTACCACCCTGTTAACAACACTAGCAGCCTTTTATCAAAACGGCACGGCCTGCGGCGAAAAGAGGTTAATAATCCTCTAATTTCCGAACCGGGACGCGATTTCCTGCGCGAGTGTTGCCCCTTCGTTACGGTAGTTCTCTTCTGCCATGATGGCGGCGCGTGTGCAACTGGTGTGGATGGCTGCAAAGGAGCGGTATCCACGGTTGAATGCGGCCGTCATGCGCTGGCGGCGTTCGGGTTCGTTGGCCGTATCAGCGGCCAGAAGGTCGCTCATCGACTTGCGCCAGTCCTCCGGTCCGGAGGAGGGGCACAACGTTCTCAGATACTGCACCGCGCCCAATATTTCCGAAAGCCGCGCCAGCTTGTCGTCGTAAGGAGCGGGTTTGGGCGGTGTCGCTTCCGCAGGACGCGCCGTCGAAACGGATTTTGAAGGCTGCGCATAAGCGATGCCCTCTTGCCCTGATACGGCAAGCATTGTCACAAAAAGAGACAGGAAGATGGTTGGTCGTATCAAAATTCTATTCTGCCCCACACATACGCGTGAACTGTTGGCTCGTGACCATCCGGCGGGCGGATCGATCCTAGATAATAGCGATTCTGGCTGGCTGGCAATCATGCAAGCAGGCGTTCGGCGCATTCGACGACGCTTTCGGGCGCGGGCAGCAGGCGAATTTCCGCCAATGTGTACCAGCCCGCATCCGCCGCATCGTCGCCGACAGTCACGAGGGGGTCGGCATCGGTTTCCACGGTGAAAACCGACAGGAAATAATGGCTCGTCAGCAGGCCTGCCGCATCTCGCGAGGGAAGATCGTATGTCGCGAAAAGCTGCGGCCGGCGAGCGATGATGCCGGTTTCTTCCTGCAGTTCGCGCAGTGCAGTCTCGGCCGGGGTTTCGCCGTCTTCGGCCCGACCGCCCGGAAAGGCGAACATGTCCTTGGAGGGTGGGTTGATGCGGCGCACGAGAAGCAGCCGGTCTCCATTCCTGACGATGGCGGAGGAGGCGGCACGGGGCTTGATACGAAGGGTCATGAAGGGTTTCGCTTGTTTCGGCCGTTTCCGGCCTGTCTATCGTGGTATCGTGGCTCGGAAAATTCGATTCCGGTTTCCGCGCCGATGGTTATAGTCCGGAACGGACGCGATTGTGCATGCTAAAGACGGTGGAATGAAGGTCTATCTTATCTACGTTCTGGCGGCTCTTGCCGAAATCGCCGGCTGTTTTTCCTTCTGGGCCTGGCTGAAACTCGGTAAGACCGGTTGGATATTGTTGCCCGGCATGGTGGCGCTGGCGGCTTTTGCCTGGCTTCTGACGCTGGTGCCGACAGAGGCGGCGGGCAGGGCCTATGCCGCCTATGGCGGGATCTATATTGCTGCCTCGCTTTTCTGGCTCTGGGGCGTGGAAGGGCAAACGCCGGACAGGTGGGATATCGCCGGCGGCATCGTCTGCCTTGCCGGCACCGCCATCATCCTGTTCGGACCAAGGGCATAAGGAGAAGGCGATGTGCGGACGTTTCGTGCTGAAGGCGACGCCGGAGGAGATTGCCGATTATCTCGATCTGATCGGCCTTGAGGACTTTCCCGCCCGTTTCAACATCGCGCCGACCCAACCCATTCTGGTCGTCATGGAAGGCGAGCGGCAGGAGCGCGGCAGCAACCTGCCCAATCGCCGGGCCGTGCTGGTGCGCTGGGGTTTCATGCCGGGCTGGGTGAAGGATCCGAAGGACTTTCCGCTGCTCATCAATGCCCGTTCCGAAACCGCAATCGGCAAGGCCTCCTTCCGCGCCGCCATGCGCCATCGCCGCGTGCTCGTCCCGGCAACGGGTTTTTACGAATGGCGGCGCCCGCCAAAGGAGGAGGGCGGCAAACCGCAACCCTATTTCATCCGCCCGAAGAACGGCGGCATCGTCGCTTTCGCCGGTCTCATGGAAACCTGGTCGTCCGCCGATGGTTCGGAAGTCGATACCGGCGCAATCCTCACCACGGCCGCCAATGCCGCGATTGGCCGTATTCACGACCGCATGCCCGTGGTCATTGCGCCGGAAGATTTCAGCCGCTGGCTCGACTGCAAGACCCAGGAGCCACGCGAGGTCGCCGACCTGATGCGGCCAGTTCAGGATGATTTTTTCGAGATGATTCCCGTCTCGGACAAGGTCAACAAGGTCGCTAATGTCGGCGCCGACCTCATCGAGCCGGTGCCGGAAAGCGCGCCGCTGGCAAAGATCAAACCGCCGAAGGACGAGGGGCAGATGTCATTGTTTTGAGGTGTTTCGCGAGGCCAATGACGAGGGCTGAGCGAGCCGCCTCTTTCTTCTCCCTGCCGGGGAGAAGATGGCCCGAAGGGTCAGATGAGGGGGCTACGGTAGAGATATGCGGAGAGCTTGCCCCCTCATCCCGCTGCCGCGGACTTCTCCCCGGCGGGGAGAAGAAAAAAGTGGCACTTGCTCGGTCCCATAGAAGTCTTCAGAGACAATCAGCCGTTCAGCCCGATCTTTTGCAGGCCTTCCTGGATCATGATGTCGGAATAGACGCGGTTGCGGCCATTCGCCTTGGCGAGATAGAGCAACTGATCCGCCGCATTCAGCTGGTTGTCGAAGGGCTCGCCCTTTTCGATCTCCACGACGCCGAGCGAAATGGTCAGCGCCAGGCTGCTGCCGCTCAGCTGGCGGCCGTTCCTTTCCACCTGTTCGCGCAGTTCCTCGCAGAAGGCATAGGCAGCCCGGGCATCCAGTCCGCGCAGGAACACGGCAAATTCCTCGCCGCCGAGGCGCGCGGGAATATGGCGTTGCTCGTCGCACATGTCATGCAGCAGTTCGGCCAGCTTCTTCAGCGCCCTGTCGCCGGCATCATGCCCCAGCGTGTCGTTGATCTTCTTGAAATGATCGATGTCGAGAATGGCGACGGCGCCGCTCTCGTCATTGCCATTGATGACATCCATCAGCGCCCGCGTCCGCTCGAAGAAAGAGCGGCGATTGGGCAGGCCGGTGAGGTGATCTCGCTCTGCCAGTTCGCGCAGGCGTTTGAGCTGTTTCAACGTCTCGATATTGTTGTCGATGCGGCATTGCAATTCTTCCGGCACGAAGGGGCGGTAGACGAAATCCGACGCGCCGGCCTTGAGAAAACTTGCCGAAAGGAGACGATCCGTTGAAGAGGAGATGCCGATGACCCGCAAATCTTCGGAGGACCGGCTGTCGCGGATACGGCGTGTGAGCTCGTAGCCGTCCATGTCGGGCATATGATAATCGGTGATGACAAGCTGGATCGTCGGGTCTTGCGACAGTATCTCCAGCGCCTGCTTGCCCGAATGGGCCTCGCTGACCCTGAAATTCTGCCGCTCCAGAATTTCCACCAGGCCGGAACGGGCTGTTCGCACATCATCGACGACCAGAACGGAGAAGAGCTTGTTGCTCAAAATCCGCTGGACCGTTCTGACGACCGCATCGACGGTTCGATGGCCGTCCTTGACGATATAGTCGATGATCTTCTTTTCGGCGTAGCGCTTGCGCGCCTCGTCATCCACCGTGGCGGTGAAAACGATGGCTGGCACCTTGCGCTCGGATAAAAGTGCGAGAATCTCGCCCTTCGGCGCATCGGGCAGGTTGAGGCCCGTCAGCGCCAGCGTGAAATCATGGGCCTGCATGAGGGTATCGGCCGCGGCCATGCTGTCGCAATGGACGACTTCGGCTTCCGTTTCTTCCGAAAGCCGCGTCTTCAGCAGCATGGAAAGAGCAACGGAATCTTCAATCAGAAGGATTTTATCCTGCATGGCCGTCCCAAGCCCCCCTGGCCTGTCTTCACAATCTTCCCTCAACGCCGAACATCCGCCATCCGCGTGTCTGCGGATTCGAGAGCCGGCTTATGCATTGTTGTGGAAAAAAATGCGGAATAAAAAAGTTCTTTTGTATTCACTAATCTATACGTCGGTGTTCGTATAGCCTTCTTGTGGAAGGCGAGCCTTTTACTACACTTTCGTTGCAGCTTCGTTACAGAAGGCTGCCGATTGCGTGAATGACTGAAGCTTTGCAGTATCGCGGCGGTGCCTGAAACAAAAAAACGGCGCCCGAAAAAGGCGCCGCGTGATTGTCGATTTTCCGTCGGCAACGTTCCGTTTTCTGGAAGATTCGCAAAATCCAAAAAAATCAAAAAAGCTAATATTTTCAGGCGGTTTTGGCGGCGGGCTTGCGCTTCAGCATCAGGGTTGCGGCCGCTACGGCCTTCAGTCCGAGCGGGCGGTAGTGGCTGTTGAGGTCGGGCTTCGCCGGCGGCTGCGCCTTCGTCTCGTTCGTCATTTCTCTCTCTCCACAATTCACGTCAATCGCCGTTGCGATGCGTGTGAGCCACTTCTTTCGCGGCTAATCTTGACGGATTCGAGGCGAAGAAAAACGAAGCCGGCTTTCCAGACTGCGACATTTTGCGTCACATCCTGCGCCGGCTTGTGTGAGAAAAAATAAACCTGCGGTTTTAAATGCCGCGATCGAGGCCGTTGCCGCCATTGGCGTCGTCATGTGCGTCTTCCTCGATGGTCAGCGTACCGTAGCGGCGGTGCCAGAGGCGGGCGCTGATGGGAATGAAGACGAGATAGGCGGCAACCGTCAGAACCAGCACTTCCCAGGTGAAGCTCATCAGCATTGCGACATAGAGCACGACGACGAGGATCATCGGCAGGACCAGATCGCGACGGATGCGGCTGGTGCCGGATTTTCCCGACCAGACCGGCAGGCGGCTGATGAGGAGATAACCGATCAGCACGGTATAGGCGGCGGCCACATAGGCGAAGGGCTTGTCCGGCTCGACGCCGAGGAAGCCGAGATAGACAGGCAGCAGCACCAGCATGGCGCCCATCGGGGCGGGGACGCCCACGAAGAACTCATTCTGCCACGGCGCCTTGACCGGCCGCTCGATCATGACGTTGAAACGCGCCAGACGCAGGCCGGCGGCGATGACATAGATGAGGGCGGCGATCCAGCCGATGGAGCGCGCCTGATCGAGAAGGTAGGCATAGACCACGAGGGCAGGGGCGACACCGAAATTGACGATATCGGCCAGCGAATCCATCTGCTCGCCGAATTTGGACGTCGCTTTCATCATGCGGGCGATGCGCCCGTCTATGCCGTCAAGGAAGGCGGCAAGCAGCACCATGCCGACGGCCAGCTCGAAGCGGCCCTCTATGGCGAGACGCACGCCGCTCAGGCCCGCACAGATGGCCAGAACGGTGATGAGATTGGGAACGACGAGGCGAAAGGGAATTTCCCTCAGCCGTGGTCCACGGCCGCTGTCGCTGCGGCTTTCGGGTTTGCCGTTCTGTTGCGGTTCGGCGATCGGCGTTTCCATGCGCATGCCCTTCCTGTTTCCGTCAGCCGCGGCGGCTGACGACCGGACCCTTGGCGGAGCCAATTTCGGCAAGCACGGTCTCACCGGCAATCGCCGTCTGACCCACCGATACACGCGGCTCGAAACCTGCGGGAAGGAAGATATCGAGACGCGAGCCGAAACGGATAAGACCGAAACGCTCGCCGGCGTCGACTGGTTCATTCGGCTTTACCCAGCAGACGATGCGGCGGGCAACCATGCCGGCGATCTGCACCACGCCGACCTTGCCGTGCGACGTCTCGATGACGAGGCCGTTGCGCTCATTGTCTTCGGAAGCCTTGTCCACTTCGGCATTGAGGAAGAGGCCGGGACGGTAGGCGACATTGACGATGCGGCCACGCACGGGCGCGCGGTTCACATGGCAGTTGAACACGTTCATGAACACCGAGATACGCACCAGCGGTTCCTTGCCGAGTTCCAACTCCAGCGGCGGAACGACGCTCTGCACGGCGGAAACCTTGCCATCGGCCGGGCTGATGATGAGGTCGTCATCCTGCGGCGTGACACGCTCGGGATCGCGGAAGAAATAGGCGCACCAGGCCGTCAGCACGAGACCGACCCAGAACAGCGGTTCGGCGATCCAGCCGAGCACCAGCGATGCGACGAAGAAGGCCGCCACGAAGACATAACCTTCCTTGTGGATCGGTACGATGGTGTTGCGAATGGTGTCGAACAGATTCATGAGATTCCTTGCTCCGGTTGTCGTCTGTCGCGTCTGTATGTGGTCGTGATACGACATGAGCCACACGGCAATGCGACAAATTTTGCCTAGCTGGTTACAGCCAAACGCGCCGCCGGGCAATGGGCCGGGGGCCATGAGGCCCGGTTGGCCGGGGTTATGCGCGTCAATGCGCCGGTTCACCGCGGTCGATGACACCCAGATCGTCGGTTTCGCGCACATGGCGCAGCACCTCTTCCGCACGGATCGCCTCGCGCTGGCGGCTCCACATCGAGGCGTAGAGGCCGTTCTGCTCCATCAGCGAGCTGTGCGTGCCGCGTTCGGCGATCTGCCCGTCCTTCAGCACGATGATCTCATCCGCGCCGATGACGGTGGAAAGGCGATGGGCGATGACCAGCGTGGTGCGGTTCTTCGAGACGATGTCGAGCGCGCTCTGGATTTCCTGCTCGGTATGCGTATCGAGCGCAGAGGTCGCCTCGTCGAGAATGAGGATCGGCGGCCCTTTGAGGATCGTGCGGGCAATCGCCACGCGCTGTTTTTCCCCGCCGGAAAGCTTCAGGCCGCGTTCACCGACCATGGTGGCGTAACCTTCCGGCAGCTTGCCGATGAAGGCGCTGATCTGCGCCGCATCCGCCGCAGCCCTCAGTTCCTCGTCGGTGGCGGAGGGGCGGCCATAACGGATGTTATAGGCGAGCGTGTCGTTGAAAAGCACGGTATCCTGCGGCACCATACCGATCACCGAGCGCAGGCTCTTCTGCGTCACATCGCGAATATCCTGCCCGTCAACGGTCACGGAGCCTTCCTGAATATCGTAGAAACGATAAAGCAGCCGCGAGATCGTCGATTTGCCCGCGCCCGAAGGGCCGACAATGGCCACCGTCTTGCCCGCCGGCACGTCGAAGGAAACGCCCTTCAGGATCGGTCTGTCGGGGTCATAGGCGAAATGCACGTCGCGGAAGGAGATCGCGCCCGGTCCGGCTGCAAGCGGCTTCGCATCCGGCCTGTCGGTGACTTCCGCCTCTACTTCCAGAAGATCGAACATCTGCTCGATGTCGGTCAGGCCCTGGCGGATTTCGCGATAAACGAAGCCGATGAAATTCAACGGCACGGAAAGCTGCAACAGCAGCGCATTGACGAAGACGAAATCGCCGATTGTCTGTTCGCCGCGCTGCACGGCAAGCGCCGACATCACCATCATGACGGTGGAGCCGATGCCGAAGATAACGCCCTGGCCGAAGTTCAGCCAGCCAAGCGAGGTCCAGATCGAGGTCGCCGATTTTTCGTAACGCTCCATGGCGACATCGAAACGCCGCGCCTCCATCTCTTCATTGCCGAAATATTTGACGGTCTCGAAATTGAGGAGCGAATCGATTGCCTTGGTGTTGGCGTCGGTGTCGCTGTCATTCATGGCGCGGCGGATGCCGATACGCCAGTTGCTGGCCCGCACGGTGAACCAGATATAGGCCCAGACCGTGATGACCGTGACGAGCACATAGGAAAAACCGTAGGAGGCCCAGAAGATGATCGCTGTCAGCAGGAATTCGATGAGGGTCGGCGCGGTGTTGAGAATGGTGAAGCGGACAATGGTTTCAATGCCCTTGGTGCCACGCTCGATGACCCGCGACAGTCCGCCGGTCTTGCGCTCCAGATGGAACCGCAAAGAAAGCCGGTGCATGTGAACGAAGGTCCTGTAGGCGAGCTGACGCACGGCATGTTGGCCGACGCTTGCAAAAAGCGAATCGCGCAGCTGGTTGAGTCCCACCTGTATCAGCCGCGTCAGATTATAGGCGATCACCAGCGCGACGGCTCCGAGCAGGAAGGCGGGAACAAGCCCGGCCATATCCAGCCGGCCGTTCAGCGCATCGGTCGCCCATTTGAAGAAATAGGGAACCGAGATCAGCACCAGCTTGGCGACGACCAGATACACGGTGGCCCAGACCACCCGCATCTTCAGATCCCAACGCCCCTCCGGCCACATATAGGGCCAGAGATTGATCAGCGTCTGGATGGGATTGCTGGAATCCGCGGAAATGGTTTTTTTCTTCGTGGCCATCATTCGCTCCGGTGACTGCCGGAAGCCGACAGCAGGGCGGCGGCTTTGGTCAAGCCGCCGTGCGTGTCACAGATAGGGTTGTTGCGCATTCGCCGCAACGCTAGAAATGCTCAGGAGCCGCCCTTCAGCCGCTTGCGGTGAAGTTCCTCGGCATTCGGCAACGCCTCTTTCGGCACGCCGAAAATCTGGCCGGGCTCGATCAGGTCGGGGTTTTTGATCTGGTCTTCGTTGGCGAGATAGATCGTCGTATAACGCACGCCCTGACCATAAACACGACGGGAAATCTGCCACAGCGTATCACCGCGGCGGATGATGACGCTGTTCTGGCTCTCTGCCAGCGGCGCCTGCTCGAAGGTCTGCGGACCGGCGGGCGCCTGTGGAGCGGGAGCGGCGGGCGCCGTGATGTGGAGCTCGGCAAGGCGGCTTGTCAGCGAGGCGATACCCTTGCCGATTGCCGCCACATCGTTCGGCCATGCTTCGACCGATGTCAGCAGCTGGCGCGCCTTGGCGGTGATGTCGCCGGCAAAAGCGGTGAAGGCCGGATCTGTCGCGGCGGCGGTACGGAATTCCGAAAGCGACTTGAGGCCGATGACGACGGCGGAGCGGCCGGCAATGGCCTGATCGAGCGCCGGCGTGGCCTGATCCTTGTAGAGATTGGAAAGAATGCCGAAGGCCTTGGCGACATCGTCGCGCAGCTTTTCAAAAGTTGCGCGATCACTCGCCGTGCTCTGGTTTTCAGCCGGCGCCGCAGTCGCTGTGGCTGACGACGGAGCGGACGGCGTTTGCATGGCGACGGTCGCCTGGTCGGTCTGCGGCCGCTCGAAGGGAACGCGCACGCGCAGTTTCGCGGCGCCGTCGGCGTTCAGTTCCTCGACGGTGATGATGTGGCTGCCGACGCTAAGCTCGACATCGCCTTCGACGACGAAATGACCGGAGGCTTCCGTGATGCTCTTGCCGATTTCCCTGTCATCGACCAGCGCACGCACAGTCGAACCGGCAGGCGCGGAACCGGCGACGAAGATCTTCGATCCCTCGAACTCGACGGCGGTGACCTGAACGCTCGAGGTCAGCGGGGCCGCGGCGGACGCAGCCGCAGTGCCGGCGAGCGGTGCGGAAGCGGTGTTGGCGCTGGTTTCGGATGTTGCCGCAGGCTGTTGCGAGGGCGCGGCTTGCGGCTGAAGCGCCGGAGGGGCCGCCTCCGGCATGGCCAGCACGCGGCTTGCCTTGCCGGGCTTGGAAACCATGGCCAGAAGCTCGCCCGTCTTGCCGTCAGGTACGGAAACCGTGGCGACTTCTTCGGATTGCGTTGCCTTGCCGTTGGCATCGGTCGAACGCAGCACCAGCTCATGATCGCCGGGTGGCAGCGGATTGTCGAAAACGGCGGCGAAATCGCCGCTGCCGTCGATGGTCGTCTGCGCGATCACCTTGCCGTTGCTCAAGATTTCGAGCTTCGCACCGGGCTGCGCCTTGCCGGCGATCACGGCCGAACCATCCGGCTCGACGCGCAGCACGTCGAAAGTCGGCGTGGCGGATGATGATTGCGCCGCATCGGCGGGTGCTGCGGCCGGTTTTTCCGGTTCTGGCGCACCATCGTCGGTGCCGGCGAAGACGCCAGCCAGACGACGCACCTGGGCCGCCGCCGCCGCCGCATTGTCAGGCAGGCCGCGCAGGAACGCCGTGGTGCGCTCGGCGGCCGCGCGCGCCGTAGTGATGAGCCGCGACGTCGTTTCGTCCAGCGACTCGGGAATTTCGATATTCGTCAGTTCCTTCAGCGAGGTTTCGACCTTCTTGCGCGCCGCTGCGAAATCGGCGTCGGAGGGAACCTTGCTGTCGGCGAAAAGCGTCGTCAGATCCTTGATCGACTGGGTGGCGGAAGCCGCCCGCCGTCCGACCTTGTCGGCGATGTTGGCGGTTTCCTCGGCCGCGTCGGACAGGATGTCGCCCGCCTTGTCGGCGCCCATTTCAACGCTGTTCTTCACAGCGTCGCCGGCCTCGTTGATAGCGTCGCCGATCGGTTTGCCGTCGTTTGAAATCCGCGGCAGGACGAAAAAGATCATGAGCAGGGACGCAATCCCCAGCACGACCAGCGCCAGCAAACCGGCTTTATTATTTTTCATCCTGGAATCTCCGGGTATTTCAAGCTTTTCACACAAGTTGAGATTGCTAGCGCCTTACCTTGCGCCAGACAAGCGGCGAGTGGCTAAAAGGCCATATTTGCAAGGGATTTCCCAAATTTTCTTGACGTGCCGCATCGCACATAGTTCCTTCCCTTCATGACGGACAAAAATACATCGATTCGATCCATCTGCGTTTATTGCGGCTCCCAGCCCGGACGTGATCCGGCTTATATGGAAGCAGGCCGCGCGCTTGGGAAATGCTTTGCCGAAAGCGGCATTCGCCTCATTTATGGCGGCGGCACCAAGGGCATCATGGGCGCGGTCGCCAGCGGCGTTCTTTCCAATGGCGGCGAAGTAACCGGCATCATACCGGAATTTCTGGTCGATATGGAGGCGACGCGCCATTCTCTCGGACAATTGAACGAGCTTGTCATAACCAAGGACATGCACGAGCGCAAACATATGATGTTCGAGCGGTCCGATGGCTTCGTGACATTGCCGGGCGGTGTCGGCACGCTGGAGGAGATTGTCGAGATCATGACCTGGGCGCAGCTTGGCCGCCATTCCAAACCGATGGTCTTTGCCAATATCAACGGCTTCTGGAACCCGATGCTGGAGTTGGTGCAACACATGCGCGACCAGGGCTTCATTCACCGCGCGCATCTTCTCAACCCGCTCGTCATCGACGAGGTGAAGGATATCGTGCCCGCCATCATCGACCGGGCGCTGGCGCAGCAGAACCCGGAAGGCGACCCTTCGGTGATTTCCCGCCTTTAACGACTATGCGTATCCGCGATTGCTGGCGAATTGTTGAGACCCATTTGCCCCAAACAGCGGAAAGGTGACCACGATAGTACAGACTACCGCTTGAGCCGCAGCAGGCTGGAGCCGGTATAGATCGCCAGCGCCACCCAGATCATCGCAAAGGCGGCCATGCGCACCATGTCGAACGGCTCCTTGAAGATGAAGATGGCAATGAGGAAGATCATCGTCGGTGCGATATATTGCATGATGCCGATGGTCGACAGCCGCAGCAGTTTTGCGCCATTGCCATAAAGGATGAGCGGAACGGCGGTGATAAGCCCGCTTGCCGCCAGAAGCCAGGTATCGGCGGAGTTGCCGCCCATGAAATGCGCCTGTCCGCTGAAGGCGAGCCAGATCATCACCAGCACGGCAGGGATGGATAAAAGCATGACTTCCAGCAGGAAACCCTGCGTTGCGCCAATCGGCAAAGTCTTGCGGAAAAAGGCGTAAAAACCCCAGGACACGGTGAGCGCGATGGACACCCAGGGCAGGCTACCCGCATGCCAGGTGAGGATCGCCACCGCCAGCGCCACGAGGCAGATAGCGGCGATCTGCGCCGGATAAAGCTTTTCCTTGAGAAGCACCGCGCCGAGGAAAATGCTGAACAGCGGATTGATGAAATAGCCAAGCGCGGCATCGAGCGCGCGGCCTGCGCCGATCGCCCAGATATAGACGCCCCAGTTGATGCTGATGAGGATGGCCGTCAGGCTCGCCATAGCCAGCATCTTCGGGGTTCTGAGCGCGGTTCTGATTTCCGCCGTGCGCCCGAGCGCAATCAGCACGACCGCCGCAATCGGCACCGACCAGACGACGCGATGGACAATGACCTCGATCGGCGAAATATGCGCAACCGCTTTCATGTAGAATGGAAGAAACCCCCAGAGCAGATAAGCGGAAAGCGCGAAAGCAAAACCGCGCGCGCTGTCGCCGCCCTCCTGGGCCGGGAGCGATTTGTCGAGTGCCATGGGGAGTACCGCCAATTGTTCGGATGCCGTTTTATAACGGATTGCCACAGTGGCGGCCAATTCATTTCCGTGAAGGGTTCATGAGAAAAACTGCATGAATAAAAGGCGCGCTGCCCTTGAAATGGGCTGCTCCGCGATGGAAGGAAATGATTCACGCAGGAAGCCCTGCGTGAATCATTCTCTTATCCGTCCGTTGCAAGGTGATGAAAGGACTGGTTATTTCCCGGCAAAACGGTCGTTGGCGCGGATCAGTTGATCAAGAATGCCCGGCTCGCTCATCGCGTGTCCGGCCGCCTCGACGATATGGAAATCCGCCTTCGACCAGGCCTTGGCCAGCTGCCAGGCATATTTCAGCGGGCAGGGCATGTCATAACGCCCATGCACGATGACGCCGGGAATATCGTTAAGTTTGCCGGCGTCGCGCAGCAATTGGCCTTCTTCCAGCCAGCCGCCATTGACGAAAAAGTGGTTTTCGATGCGGGCGAAAGCGATGGCGTATTTGTCCTCGCCGAAATCCGCGACCCGGTCGGGATCGCTGACGAGCGAGATGGTTGCCCCTTCCCACTGGCTCCATGCCTTGGCGCATTCGAGTTTCTTCGCCTCGTCGGTACCGGTGAGATAGCGGTTATAGGCCTGCATCATCTCGCCGCGTTCGGCTTGCGGGATGGGTGCTATGAATTTTTCCCACTGATCCGGATACATTTCGGAAACGCCGAACTGGTAATACCAGTCCAGTTCCGGCCTGGTGACGGTGTAAATGCCGCGCAGAACCAGCTCACTGACGCGGTCGGGATGGGTCTCGGCATAGGCGAGCGCCAGCGTCGAGCCCCAGGAACCGCCGAAAACCAGCCATTTCTCGAAGCCGCAAAGCACGCGCAGCCTTTCGATATCGGCAACGAGATGCCATGTGGTATTGGCTTCCAGTTCCGCATGCGGCGTGGAGCGGCCGCAGCCGCGCTGGTCGAACAGGATGACGTCGTAAAGGGCCGGATCGAAAACGCGGCGATGCGTGGGATTCACCCCGCCGCCGGGGCCGCCATGCAGGAAAACCGCCGGTTTTCCACCGCGCGTGCCCACCCGTTCCCAATAGATCGTGTGGCCGTCGCCGACATCGAGCATGCCGGTCTCGAAAGGTTCGATCTCGGGGTAAAAGCCGCGCAATTCTTCGGTCATGGGTCATCATCCTTCGCTGGCCATTCGGCCGTATCATGGTCCGGGTGTTGGCAATTGTTCACCCGAGGGGAAGGGCTATCCGTTGCAGGCTCCGGCTCGATCGGCAAGCCGTCGAGTGCGCCGAACCACTGCATTTTGCCAGCGAGATTGGATTGCGCCTCGGGTTTGATCCGCTGGGGTTCGTCCAGCGAACCGAGGGCAATATTGATGAAATCGGCGCCCGGCATGTCGTAGAACAGCGGCGTGCCGCACCGGCCGCAGAAACCGCGACGCACGTGATCGGAGGACTGGAACCACGTTGCTTCGCCGCGGGTGATTTCAAACTGCGTAAGCGTACTTGCGGCAAGCGGCATGAAATAATTGCCCGATGCCTTCTGGCACATGCGGCAATGGCACAGATGCGGATAACGAAGACCGCCCTCTATCCGATAACGCACCGCGCCGCACTGACATCCACCGCTGAAACCCTCGGCTCCGCTCATGCGCGCTCGTCTTCCGGCGGCCAGACCTGTGTGTCGTGATCCGGGTGCTGATAGGAGGTGATCTCCGCCTCGTCCACGCCCTGTTCCACGGTCGGCTTGCCGAAGAGCTGCTCTATCCACGGCATGCGCTTGTGGACATTGACCTGCACCTGCGGCTCGATCCGCTCGGGCTCATCGAAAGCGCCGATGGCGATCTCGACGCCGCCGGGATAATGGTAGGTCAGCGGCGTGCCGCACTTGTTGCAGAAACCGCGATGGATTTTCTGCGACGAACGAAAGAGGGCAGGCTGGCCGCGCGTCCAGGTCAGATGCGCCTGATCGGCTGTGACGAGTGCGCCGAAGAAATTGCCGAAATGTTTCTGGCACATGCGGCAATGGCAGATGGAGGCCCGGCCAAGTTTGCCCGCATGGAAACGCACCGCACCACACTGGCAACCGCCGGAAAAACCACTTTCGCTCATTGTCTGTTCTCCAGCGGCCATTGTGCCGTATCATGGTCGGGGTGCTGATAGGAGACGAGATTGGTGAGATAGTCCACCGAAGTCAGGTCGTCTTCCGTCGGAACGGCAGGCAGCGTGTGAAGCGTGTCGACGAAATCGATCTTGCGCTCCACGCCCCACTGAATGGTTGGCGGCAGCGCTGCGGGATCGTCAAATGCCCCGGCAGCCACCGCCACGCCATCCGGCGCCTCATAGGTGAGCGGCGTGCCACACTCCGGGCAGAAGCCGCGTCTGACGACGCTGGAGGATTGAAACCGCTTCGGCTCGCCGCGCGTCCATTCGAATTCCACGTTGCGTACCGAAACCAGCGGCGCGTAATAGGCCCCGAAGGCCTTCTGGCACATGCGGCAATGGCAGATGGAACTGTCTTTCAGGTCGCCTGTGGCGCGAAAACGGACCGCGCCGCATTGGCATCCGCCGGTATGGGTGGTCATGCTTGGTTCTCCTCTGCCATGCGGATAATGTGGAGACAGACATTGTCGATGTCGTTGAGGATATCGTCGTTCCAGAAACGGAGGATGGTCCAGCCTAGTTCCTCAAGCGTTTGTGTTCTCTGCCGGTCGTAAGCTGCCGCAAAGTCTTCCGCGTGTTGAAACCCGTCCAGTTCGATGATGATCTTATGCGACGGGCAAGCGAAATCAACGATATATCCGGCAACCGGCAACTGGCGTCGGAAAGACAGGCCGTCTAGGCGGTGAGCACGGACGGCGTTCCAAAACTTCAGCTCTGTGTCGGTCATAGCCTTTCGCATCTTCCGCGCATATTCCCGATGTTGGGGTTTGACCTTGGCGTGGGGCATGAGCGGCTCGCGGCTTGATGGGTGCTGCGAGATTGGAGTATGGCGTGGTCGAAAGCAAGGGCGTGTCGTGGGACTTACCCCCCTCTGCCCTGCCGGGCATCTCCCCCTCAAGGGGGGAGATCAGCAGGAGGCGCTACCTCAACTTCACTCTTAAGCGTTGAGATGGGCGAGACCGCGCCACAGATCGATCTCCCCCCTTGAGGGGGAGATGCCCGGCAGGGCAGAGGGGGGTAAACCCCAAACCGCAGCAGTAAATTACCGCTTAATCTCCCACGTTGTCGTCCGCTCCCCGGTCTCTTTGTCCTTGCCATCCTTCAACTGAATGCCCTTTTCCAAAAGCTCGTCGCGAACACGATCCGCCTCCGCAAAGTTTTTCGCCTTCAGCATTTCAAGACGCAATTCCACCAACGCATCGACAGCCGAAACGATGGCCTCATCCACCTCCGTCTTCTTCGGCAGAACACCCATCAGGGCGGCGCTGGCGGCGAAGGCGGGTAGTCTGGACGGGTCGGTATTGGCCGCATGGGCCAGCGCATGCAGCGCCTGCACGGCGGCAACCGTGTTGAGGTCGTCGGCAAGCGCATCAAGCACAGTTTCGTCCGGTGCGGCCTCGGAGTTTTCGGCCGCCGGCCATTTGGCCAGCAGGCGTTCGGCCTCTTCCAGACGCTTCACCGAAAAATCGATCGGCTCGCGATAATGCGTCATCAGCATAGCGAGACGCAGTACTTCGCCCGGCCATTGCCGTCCGCCGAATTTTTCCGTGTGCAGCAATTCGTAGATCGTCACGAAGTTGCCCTCGGACTTCGACATCTTGCGGCCTTCCACCTGCACGAAGCCGTTATGCATCCACACATTGGCCATGACATGCGTGCCGTGGGCGCAGCGCGATTGCGCGATTTCGTTCTCATGATGCGGGAAGATGAGGTCGAGCCCGCCACCGTGAATGTCGAAGATTTCGCCAAGGTAACGGCCAGCCATGGCCGAGCACTCGATGTGCCAGCCCGGGCGGCCGAGACCCCAGGGGCTCTCCCAGCCAGGTTCGTTGTGGGACGACAGTTTCCAAAGCACAAAATCGCCGGGGTTCTTTTTGTGGGCTTCCACCGCCACGCGCGCGCCGGCCTGCTGTTCGTCCAGCGGACGTTTGGAAAGCTGGCCGTAATCGGCCATCGACCGCGTGTCGAACAGAACCTCGCCGCCCGCCGTATAGGCGTGGCCGCGTTCGATGAGCCTCTCGATGAGACGGATCATCTCGGCAATATAGTCGGTGGCGCGGGGTTCCACGGTCGGCGGAAGGCAGCCGAGGGCGGCGACGTCATCATGGAACTGGTCGGCCGTCTTTTTCGTCACCGCGTGGATGGCGTCGTTCAGCGGCAGATGCGGATAGTCGCGCAATGCCCGCGCGTTGATCTTGTCGTCGAGATCGGTGATGTTGCGGGCATAGGTAACGTGGTTTTCGCCGTAGACGTGGCGCAGCAGGCGATAGAGAACATCGAACACGATGACCGGGCGCGCATTGCCGATATGGGCGAAATCATAGACCGTCGGGCCGCACACATACATGCGCACATTGTCAGGATCGATCGGCGCAAATTCCGCCTTTTCGCGGGTCAGGGTATTGTAGAGTTTCAGGCGCAAGGACATGCGGGTGTTCCCTAAAGGCAGTCAATTGTCCTGACCGGACCGTTTGTCTGTTGGACCTTGCGGGAAGACGAAAACGATCTGGCCGGTGGCGAACCAGCAAAAATTATTCAGCAGCAGGTGCAGATCGTTGTTTTCATACCTTGCCTTATGGCGCGGCGGTTCTGTGTGGTCAAGCGTTTCTCGCCGGTGCCGCAATGACGCGGGCCAAAAGCTTATTCCGGCTGGCGATATTCCACGAATTTCCTCTCACGCACGACGAAGAGCTTGCCGGTTTCGGTAAGATCGGGCGAGGCGAGTGGAAGGATGGCGGCGGCAACTTCGGACGGATGCGGCACGGTGGCCGGATCTTCGCCCGGCATGGCCTGGGCGCGCATCGCCGTGCGCGTGGCACCCGGATTGATGCTGTTGACACGAAGCGCGCTCTTCTGCGTTTCCGCAGCCCAGGTGCGGGCGAGCGCTTCCACGGCGGCCTTGGAGGTGGCGTAGACGCCCCAGAAGGGACGACAGCTATGGGCCGCACCCGAAGACAGGATGAGCGCGCGGCCGGCATCCGATTTCAACAGCAGCGGCTCGACCGAACGGATCAGCCGCCAGGTGGCGGTGACGTTGATGTTCATGACCCTTTCGAAGACCTTCGCCTCGATATGGCCGACCGGGGAAATCACGCCAAGAACACCGGCATTGGCGACCAGAATATCGAGCTTGCCCCAGCGTTCGTATATATTGGCGCCCAGCGCATCGATGGCTTTCATGTCGGCGAGATCAAAGGGGACCAGCGTCGCGGTGCCGCCGACGGCCTTGATGGCGTCGTCCAGTTCCTCAAGGCCGCCGACCGTGCGGGCGCAGGCGATGACATGCGCGCCCGCTTTGGCCAGCTCCAGCGCGGTGAAATAGCCGATGCCGCGCGATGCGCCGGTAACGAGAGCGATGCGCCCCTTGAGATCGATAGTCATGGTCTCTCCCGAAATGATTGCGCCTTCTTCTACGAAGCCGCGGACGCCCGCTGCAAGCAATTAAATTGTCGCAGCTGACGTGCGGAATAAAAGGCAAGAAAAAAGCGGCCGCCGGAGACCGGTGGCCGCTTGTTCTGTCGCACCTATCAGCCGTTACTGGCCAGCATGGAAATCTTGCTGCCCATGGCCTCGCCATTCTTGTCGAGAAGGCGGGTCGGATAATCGCCGGTGAAATAATGGTCCGTGAACTGCGGCCGCGCCGGGTTGCGGTTTTCGCCACCCACCGCACGGTAAAGCCCGTCGATGGACAGGAAGGCCAGCGAATCTGCGCCGATATATTTCGCCATCGCTTCGACGTCCGCATATTGGTTGGCGAGCAGCTTGTCTGCGTCAGGTGTATCGATGCCGTAAAAATCCGGATGGAAAATCATCGGGCTGGCAACGCGGATATGCACTTCCTTGGCGCCGGCTTCTCGGATCATCTGCACGATCTTGACCGAGGTCGTGCCGCGCACGATGGAATCGTCCACCAGCACCACGCGCTTGCCTTCGATCATCGCCCGGTTGGCAGAATGCTTGAGCTTGACGCCGAAAGCGCGGATCTGCTGCGTCGGCTCGATGAAGGTTCGGCCGACATAATGGTTGCGGATGATGCCATATTCGAAGGGAATGCCGCTTTCCTGCGCAAAACCGAGCGCTGCCGGCGTGCCGCCATCGGGAACCGGTACCACGACGTCAGCTTCCAGCGGTGCTTCCTTGGCAAGGTTCATGCCCATGTTCTTGCGCGTCGTGTAGACGTTGCGGCCACCGACGACGGAATCGGGGCGGGCGAAATAGACATATTCGAACAGGCAGAGACGCTCCGGCTGCGGCTTCGAGGGCTTGCGCGCGTCGATGGTGATCGAACCGTCAGGCTGGATTTCGCAGATGATGACTTCGCCGTTTTCAACGTCGCGCACGAATTTCGCACCGATGATGTCGAGAGCGCAGGTTTCCGAGCAGAAGATCGGCTTGCCGTCCAGTTCGCCCATGACGAGCGGGCGGATGCCGATAGGGTCGCGTGCGGCGATCAGCTTGGTGCGGGTCATCGCCAGCATCGAATAACCGCCTTCCATCTGGCGGATCGCGTCAATGAAACGATCAGCGGTGGAAGAGTGGCGTGAGCGGGCGATGAGGTGAAGGACGACTTCGGTATCCGACGTCGACTGACAGATGGCGCCTGTCGCGATGATCTGACGGCGCAGCGTCAGGCCGTTGGTGAAGTTGCCATTGTGGGCAATGGAAATGCCGCCTTCTTCCAGCTCGGCAAACAGCGGCTGCACGTTGCGCATCGCCACTTCGCCCGTGGTGGAATAACGGGTGTGGCCAATGGCGATGGAGCCTGGCAGGCGGGCGAGCGTTGCGGGATCGGTATAATGATCGCCAACGAGGCCCATATGGCGTTCCTGATGGAAGCGCTTGCCATCGAAGGAGACGATGCCGGCTGCTTCCTGGCCGCGATGCTGGAGCGCATGCAGACCGAGCGCGGTCAGCGCCGAGGCATCGGCATGGCCGAGAATGCCGAACACGCCGCATTCTTCATGCAGCGTATCGCCGTCGATCTCTTCCTTGAAAGTGGTCCCATGGAATGTGGAATGCGAAAGCGGCTCAATCATCCGGCTTGCCCTTGCTCTCTACCGAGAAAAAAGAAAGACCTCTCCGGTGAGTATCTCTCCCGGTCGGTCCGTCTGTGTCGTGCTTGATATTTAGCACAAATAGCGCGCCTTGCATGCATTGCAAGGCGCGACACTGTGTCAATTATTCGTTGCCGGTTGATTTGTCGCCGGCACATCTTCCGCAGGCGCCTGCGCTGCTGTCGGTTCCTGCGGTTTTCCAAGGATACGGGCGCGGATCTGCGGCTCGATATCGTCAGGAAGAACCGCCTCCAGCTTGCCGACCAGCCCGTCGAGGAAAGGTTTGGACTTGGCCTGGGTCATCCATTCCGGCTGCGTCTTCACATCCACCAGCCAGTTCCAGAAGGCGACCGCGACGACGAGCAGCAGGATGCCGCGCGCCGCGCCGAACAGGAAGCCGAGCGTACGGTCCAGTGCGCCGATGCGGCTGTCGATGATGAAATCGGCAATACGCGAGGTGATGAAGGAAATCACGATCAGCGAGACGAGGAAGACCACACCGGCGGAACCGGCGATGGCGATCTTGTCGTCATCAGTATAGTTGCGCGCATAGGGCAAGAGGACCGGATAAAGATAATAGGCGGCGGCGACAGAGCCGCCCCAGCTCGCAATCGACAAAATCTCGCGTGAGAAACCGCGCACCATTGCAAGAAGGGCAGAGAAAAGAACAACGGCGATGACGATGCCGTCGAAAATTGTAATGGGCATATACCAACTCCGGAGGTGCGACGCCTTGTCAGACGCTGCCTTGCCAATTTTGCGATCCTCTTACACCACTGTTTCCCTTGGCGAAAGGATCAATATTCGTCGTCCTCAACCTGTTTGAACCGGTTGCCGGAGCCGGCGATGCGGGCCACGAGGTCCGGAAGGCTTTCAATTTCCGCCCACCGACCCTTGCCCGCTTTGGGCAATTCAGCCGAACCAGACGGCAGAAGTGCGGCGGAAAAGCCGAGTTTTTCAGCTTCTTTCAACCGTTGGCCCGTATGCGAAACCGGGCGCACCGCACCCGACAGGCTGATTTCGCCGAAATAGACGCAATCGGCGGGCAGGGCAAGACCGGCAAGCGAGGAAACAAGCGCCGAGGCAATCGCCATATCGGCCGCCGGTTCTGAAATGCGGTAGCCGCCTGCGACATTCAGATAAACATCATGCTGGCCAAGCTTCACCCCGCAATGGGCCTCCAATACGGCGAGAATCATGGCGAGTCGCGAGCTGTCCCAGCCAACGACCGCGCGGCGCGGCGTGCCGAGCGACGTGGCAGCGACCAGCGCCTGCACCTCGACAAGTATGGGACGTGTGCCTTCGATGCCGGCGAAAACCGCTGCACCCGGCGATTTTTCGTTGCGCTCGCCCAGAAACAGCTCCGACGGATTGGACACTTCCCTGAGGCCACGATCCGACATTTCGAAAACGCCGATTTCATCGGTCGGCCCGAAGCGGTTCTTGACCGTGCGCAGAATGCGGTAATGGTGACCACGATCCCCTTCAAAATAAAGCACGGCATCGACCATGTGTTCCACCACGCGCGGACCGGCGATCTGGCCTTCCTTTGTCACATGGCCGACAAGCACCATGGTCGCGCCTGTCTGCTTGGCGAAACGGATCATCGCCTGCACGCCGGTGCGCACCTGCGTCACCGTGCCGGGGGCGGAATCGGCCGTGTCGCTCCACAGCGTCTGAATGGAATCGATGATGACGAGATCGGGCCGCTTGCCCTCGGAAATCGTTGCCAGAATATCCTCGACATTGGTTTCCGCCGCCAAGAGCACGTCCGTATCCGCAGCGCCGAGACGTTGCGCCCGCAGACGCACCTGCGCCACCGCCTCTTCGCCCGAGACATAGACGATGCGATGGCCGCGCCGCGACAGGGCAGCCGCCGCCTGCATCAGCAGCGTCGATTTGCCGATACCCGGGTCGCCGCCGATCAAAACGGCCGAACCGCGCACGAAGCCGCCGCCAGTCGCCCGGTCTAGTTCGCTGATGCCGGTCGGAATACGCGGCGCTTCCTCGATCTCGCCGGAAAGCGAGGTGAGCGTGACAGGTCTGCCCTTCTTCGGCACCTTGCCCGGCCCGGAGCCGATACCGCCCATCGGGTCTTCTTCGACGATGGTATTCCACTCGCCGCAGCCTTCGCATTTTCCTGCCCAGCGGGTATGAACCGTGCCGCAGTTCTGGCACACAAATTGGGTCTTGGCTTTGGCCATGTTTTGTCAGTTTTCTTCTTGTTTGAAATCGTTGGCGGAAATGTCTTGATGGCCGTGCAGTACGCGCAAAACGGTAAGCTCATTCTCGTCGACACGAAAGAAAATAACGCGCTCACGATAAGCGATGCTGCGAAGCCCGGCTCCATATCCGCTTCTTGAGACACCGGATAAGCCCAGTGCCGCTATCGATTCGATTTTATTGAAGATATCGAGGGCGAAGCGATCAGCAGCAAGGGGATTTTCGGCCTCGATATAGGCGTGGTCTTCGGCAAGGTCGCGCCTTGCGCGCGTGGTGAAGGTTGGAGTCCGGATTTTAATTGCCGGACCCCGTTTTTTGCTGCGCGGAAACTCGTTTGATATCGCTCAGAAACTCGTCCTGTGAGGTATAACGGTGGACCCGGCCCGCCTCGGCGTCGTCGATGCCCTCCTGGATCAGCAACTGAAGCGCGGCTCGTTTACCTTCGTCACTGCTCAGCAATTGCAGGCTCGCATGAATGACGGCGTCCGCGTCGCTATAAATACCAGCCGCCACCTGCTCCTCAATGAACTTCTCGTCCTGCTCGCTCAAATGGATTTCGGGCATTTCGATCTCCTTTTGTTCTCTTTTAGCACAGGTCACATCGGCTTTCCAAGAGCTAAAGGCAGCCCTCAGTCGTCGGCCATCAGATATTGCCGTTCGTAACGCAGGCCGAGCCCCGTGAACATCTCATAGCCGATGGTGCCGGCCGCCCGTGCAGTCTCATCGACCGGTACGTTGGGGCCGAAAAGCTCGATATAGTCGCCGCTGCGGATGGCATTAACAGGTACATCCGTCACGTCGAAAATGGTGAGATCCATGGTCACGCGTCCCGCCACGGGCACTTTATGGCCGTTAACGGCACCGTAGGCGCCGCCATGGCCCATTTCGCGCAGCGGAATGCCGGAGCCGGAAAGCGAACGCTGATATCCATCCGCATAACCGACGGAAGCAATGGCAAGCCGGCTGGCGCGCTTCAGCAGGAAGCTGCCGCCGTAACTGACGGTCTGGCCTTCGCTCGCATCGCGTATCTGGATGATCCGCGCCTCGGCCTTCGCCACGGGCCGCATCGGGTTGGCCATGCCGTTGACGGCTTCGCCGCCATAAAGCGCAATGCCGGGGCGGGTGAGGTCGAAATGATAGTCGGAGCCGAGGAAAATCCCGGCGGATGCCGAAAGGCTTGATTCGATACCTTCGAAAGCGGCGCTAACCTTCCGGAATGATTCGAGCTGCGCCCTGTTCATCGGTGAGGAGGGCGTGTCGGCGCAGGCGAGGTGTGACAGCACCAGAACCGGATCGAAACTCGCCGGTCGTGTCACGTCGTCGGCAAGGAACAGGGCGTCGTCGAGCGGAAGGCCGAGGCGATTGAAGCCGGTATCCACATGCAGCGCGCAGGGGTGGTCTCCGCGCTCGGCAACCGTCGCCATCCAGAACGACAGCTGCTCTTCTGACGCCAGCACCGGCACAAGATCGTTGTCGAAGACCTGCCGTTCCTGCCCCTGCCAGATGCCTGACAGGACGAAGATGCGCGCTTCCGGGGCATAGGATCGCAACGTTGCGCCCTCAGCCACCGTCGCCACGAAGAAGTCCCGCGCGCCGGCATGGTAAAGCGTCGCGCCGCAATCCTCGATACCGAGACCATAGGCATCGGCCTTGACGACAGCCGCCGTGCGGGCGCTTCCGGACCGCTTCTTCATGTCCCGCCAATTGTCGGCGAGCGCGCCGAGATCGACGGTCAGCCGCAGCGGCGCGTGCTCGAAAGCATCATTTTCGTTTTCGGGAAAGCTGTCTTCGAAGTCGTCTGTCATGCCATGCGTCCGGTTGATTTTGGAACCGGCCAGACCCTAGCACTTTTGTTCAAGACGGTAAGGACGGAATGCTCTAAACTTCGCTCATGCACAATGTTTCGCAGGAACAGGCCCTTGATTTTATGCCCGTTGCCACGACGGAAACCACGCGTTTCTGGCGGGACGGACGTTTTGGCGGCATGGAATGCCTCAGCGCGACGTTTCTCACCCATGAATACTCACCGCATGCACATGACACGTTTTCCATCGGTGCCATCGAAAGCGGCTCGCAGATCTCCACCATTCAGGGCACCACCGAACAGACGGGGCCGGGGCATCTTTATCTCATCAATCCAGACGAGATTCACGACGGCGCGCCGGGCGGCGGCGGTTATCGTTACCGGATGATCTATCCCGACACGGAACTGCTGCGCGACATCATCGAGGACGTAACGGGCAGGGCATTTCACGGCACGCCGTGCTTTCCCAAATTCCTGCCGCACGATCCGCAGATGGCGGCCGCCTTTCAGATGGCCCACCGGCGGCTGGAGACGAAATCCGGCGCGCTGGAGGCGGATGAGGGGATGTTCTCGGTTCTGGCGGCGCTGTTCGGCAGGCATGGCAGCGCCATCATCCTGCCGGTTGAAACCCGCGAGAAAAGGGCGGTTCATACCGCCCGCGATTATCTCACCGATAATTACGAGAGCGATATCGGCCTTGAAGAACTCGCCTCTATCGCCGGTCTCAGCCGGGCGCATCTCATCCGCGCTTTTCGCAAGGAGTTTCACATCACCCCGCATGCCTATCTGACGGATGTGCGCATCCGCAGGGCGCGTCGGCTTCTGCGTGCAGGGGAGATGCCGGCCGAGGTGGCGGTTCTGTGTGGTTTCGCCGATCAGGCGCATTTCACCCGGCATTTCAAAGCGCGTACTGGCGTAACACCAGGACAATTTCGGACGGGTTGACTTGCCGCAGACCTTACCGTCACGCGGCGTCACTTTTGTTCAAGACGACTGTATTTCTCAGGCGTAATCCCTTTCCTTCGAAAGGGAGAATGCGATGTTCATATCGGAGAAACGCGCGGAATTTATCGCGGGGTTGCGGGCCGCCGCCCCATTGCTTGTCGCCATGGTGCCGATCGGCGCGGTGTTCGGTGCTGTCGCCATCGGCAAAGGCCTGTCGCCGCTCGAGGCCTCGCTGATGTCGCTGCTTGTCTTTGCCGGCGGCTCACAATTCGTTGCCATGGATCTATGGACGCATCCCGCAAGCTGGACAGCGCTCGGTTTTGCGGCGCTTCTCGTCAATCTGCGCCATGTGTTGATGAGCGCCTCCATCGCGGGCAAGCTGGAGGATTTCAGGGGTTGGCGGAAATATGCCGCCATGCTGGTGCTGACCGACGAATCCTGGGCATTGTCCGAATTCCGCGTCATCGCCGACAGGCTGACGGCGGCCTTCTTCACCGGTGCCGCGCTCTCGATCTATCTCGTCTGGAACCTTGCAACCCTTGCCGGCGCGCTGCTCGGTTCGGTGGTGGGAGACATGTCGGTCATCGGTCTGGATTTCGCCTTTCCCGCCGTCTTCATCGTGCTGCTCATGGGGTTCTGGAAGGGCAGGGAAACCGGCTTCGTGCTTCTGGCAAGCGCATCCGCCGCCTGTCTCACCCACACGCTGGTTCCAGGCGCGTGGTATATCGCCGCCGGCGCGCTGGCGGGGCTTGCCGTCGCCGCCTTCGGGCATGAAGAACAGGTGGAGCAGCCGGCATGACGCTCGACCCGAATACGCTGCTGACAATCCTTGCCATGATGGCGGCAACCGTCGCCACCCGCCTTGGCGGCCTGTTGCTGGTCACTCATTTTTCGCTGACACCGCGCCTGAAAAAGGCGCTCGGCGTGGTGCCGCCCGCCGTCTTGATGGCCGTGGTGACGCCGACGGCGCTCGCCAGTGGCTTGGCGGAAACCATCGCCTGTGCAATCACCGCGGTTGCGGCGCTGCGCCTCAGCCTTCTGCCGGCCGCAACGCTCGGTGTTGCGGCCGTGGCGCTGCTGCGCGGAATCGGATTGTGAGAAAATTCCGCCAAGACCCTGAAAAGATTCCAGCCTTGTTTACGCAATGTGAGACATGGCTGAGACGGTAAACATACCCTCTTTGCCATTGTTGCCGGATCAATGCTCTTCGTACTGGCTGAAACTCGGATCGGCCAGATCCGTAAAGCGGGTGAACTCGGACTGGAAGGCAAGCTTCACCGTGCCGGTCGGTCCGTGACGCTGCTTGGCGATGATGACGTCAGCCGTGCCTTTCACCTTGTCGAACAGGGCTTCCCATTCGGCATATTTGGGATCGGATATATCGCGCGGCTCCATGTTCTTGACGTAATATTCCTCGCGGAACACGAACAGCACCACGTCCGCGTCCTGCTCGATGGAGCCGGATTCACGCAGGTCGGAAAGCTGCGGACGCTTGTCTTCGCGGCTTTCCACCGCACGGGAGAGCTGTGACAGCGCGATGATCGGAACGTTGAGTTCCTTGCCGAGCGCTTTCAGACCCGTGGTGATCTGGGTGATTTCCTGCACGCGGTTTTCGCCGCTCTTGCCGGAGCCGGTCATCAGCTGAACGTAGTCGACCACCAGAACATCGAGGCCGCGCTGGCGCTTCAGGCGGCGGGCGCGGGCGGAAAGCTGGGCAATCGAGATGCCACCGGTCTGGTCGATGTAAAGCGGCACCTTCTGCATCATCTGGGAGCAGGCGACGAGCTTTTCAAAATCGGCCTCGGTGATGTCGCCGCGGCGGATTTTCGAGGAAGACACTTCCGTCTGCTCGGAAATGATACGGGTAGCGAGCTGTTCGGACGACATTTCGAGCGAGTAGAAGCCGACGACGCCGCCGTTTTTCGCCTTGTACGACCCGTCCGGCTGCACTTCCTGCTCATAGGATGCGGCGATGTTGTAGGCGATGTTGGTCGCAAGCGAGGTCTTGCCCATACCCGGGCGGCCGGCAAGCACGATAAGGTCGGAACGCTGCAACCCGCCCATGCGGGCGTCGAGCGAATGAATACCGGTGGAAATACCGGAGAGATTGCCGTCGCGTTCGAAGGCGGCGCCGGCCATGTCGATCGCCAGCGCCACGGCGTCGTTAAACGACTGGAAACCGCCGTCGTAACGGCCGGTTTCCGCCAGTTCGAACAGGCGGCGTTCGGTGTCTTCGATCTGCGCCTGCGGCGGCATGTCGAGCGGCGCGTCATAGGCGATGTTGACGACATCCTCGCCGATCTGGATCAGTGCGCGGCGCAGCGCCAGATCGTAGATCGCCCGGCCGTAATCTTCCGCGTTGATGATCGAGACGGCTTCCGCCGCCAGACGCGCGAGATACTGCGCCACCGTCAGATCGCCGATCTTGTCGTCGGCGGGCAGGAAGGTCTTGATCGTCACCGGATTGGCGGTCTTGCCCATGCGGATGATATCGCCCGCCACCTCGAAAATCTTACGGTGCAGCGGTTCGTAAAGATGCACGGGCTTCAGGAAGTCCGACACGCGATAATAGGCGTCGTTATTGACGAGGATGGCGCCCAGCAGCGCTTGTTCCGCTTCGATGTTGTTCGGCGCTTCGCGGTAATGCGGTTCCGCCGGTTGCGCGGGGGTGATCTTTCTCACAGCGTCGTTCATGGTTTGCGCGATCTCCCTTTGCCTTTTCTTACACCTCAGGCTTTGGCTTCCTGGGGCATGGCAGTCAATGATATTGTTGCAACACTCCATGGCAGGGTGACGTCTGCCCCGTTGCGCTCGATCACATCTTCAGTTGTCCCCAGCAATCCACAGGGGGCGCAGACAAGGGGCGGGAAAAATTACCGGCCCGGAATTCGCGGCAACGTGATTCGCTGCCATGAGTTTACCGCATGGCAGACCCGGCGTGAAAGAACCTTGAAATTCGTCAGCCTTACGAATAAATAGGTAGAAAATAAGTAGTGTGCTAATTATAAGGCTTACTGACATGTCCCGCGAGACCGACAAGGAACAGCTTCTGGATGAAGTCTCCGCTTTTACCCGCAAACTGCGCGCGTTTTTCGATGCGCGGGTGGGGGAAAGCGGCCTGACGCTGGCCCGCGCGCGGGCGCTTTTCGCCCTTTCTCGCCGAGGTCCGCTGACGCAGACGGAACTTGCCGAGGAAATGGAAATCGAGACGCCGACCCTGGTGCGCGTGCTCGACGGCATGGAGAAGCAAAACCTCATCGAACGCCGTTCCGATGAGAACGACCGCCGCGCCAAACGCATCCACATGACGGCGGAAGGCGAGAAAACGTCGGAGACGGTGCAGGCGATGGCAAAGTCGCTGCGTTCCGAGATTGCCGCCGATATTTCCTCGCAGGATCTGGCGATGGCATTGGATGTCATGCGCCGCCTGTCGGCCAACCTGCAAAATCTCGCTTCGGGAAGGGGGCAGGCATGAGCACCGTGGTATCGCAGAATGATCACGATGTGAGGCTTAACCAGGAGCCGGATACGGCGGAGAAGCAGGCGAATGTGACGCCTGCGGTCGTTTCTGCGACAGCTGCGGAACCGGAACCAACGCTTGCCGCGCCCGTTCAGCCGGATCGGCCGCTGTGGCTGCGGCTCTGCTTCATTTTCGCTGGGCTGTGTTTTTTCATCACGCAGGGTCTCGGCATGAACCTCGTCATGGCCAATCTCTATCAGCTGCAGGGCGAGTTTTCCGCAACCGTGGCTGAGGTGGCCTGGCTTTCGGCGGCCTATATGGCGCCCTATGCCACCTTCTCCATCGCTTTGTTCAAGGTCAGGGCGCAATATGGCCTGCGACCCTTCGCCGAGCTTTCGATCGTCGCCTTTGTCATCGCCAACTGCCTCAATCTTTTCGTCACCGATTTGCATTCGGCGATCGTCATCCGCTTCATCAGCGGCATGGCCGCCGCACCGATTTCCTCGCTCGGCTTCCTCTACATACTAGAAGCTTTTCCGCCCGCGCGAAAATTCTCGCTCGGCTTCAGCATTGCGCTGACGGGAACCCTGCTGTCCGCGCCGATTGCGCGCATGGTCTCACCCTCGCTGCTGGCGATTGACGGCTGGAACGCCCTCTATTCAATGGAAGTCGGCTTTGCGCTGATCTCGCTTGCCATGATCTACGTCCTCAAGGTCACGCCGCCGCCGCGCGCGAAAGTCATCGAGCGCATGGATATTCTAAGCTATCTCCTGTTTGCTGGCGGTCTCGGTTGCCTCGCGGTGATGCTGACGCTGGGCCGGTTCTATTGGTGGTTCGAGACCTGGTGGCTCGGTGCGCTGCTGGCGACATCCATTGCTCTTCTGACACTGATGGCTTTCATTGAATTGCCGCGCCAGAACCCGCTTCTCGACCTGCGCTGGATTTTCTCCAAAACCAACCTGCACGCCATCGCGGTCCTGCTGGTCTATAGAGCGGTATCGTCTGAACAATCCTCGACGGCCGTCAGCTTTTACCAGCAGCTCGGCCTGCTCAATGATCAGACAATTCCGCTTTATGCGCTGGTGCTGCTGGCGACCCTCCTGGGTGGGGCGGCCTGCGCCTGGTTGATGTTGACGAAATATGTCGATACGGCCCATGTCATTGCGCTGACGCTGATTGCCGCCGGGTCCTTTATGGACAGTCAGTCCACCAATCTGACCCGCCCGGAGCAAATGTATCTCAGCCAGATGATGATTGCGTTCGGCGCCGCCATGTTCCTGCCGCCTGTCATGGCGAAGGGTTTTGGCGCAGCGATTGCAAGGGGCACACCCTATCTGGTGAATTTCATCACCATCTTCCTGTTTACGCAGATTACCGGATCGATGTTGATGACGGGCCTGCTCGGCAGTTTCGTGACGCTGCGGGAAAAATTCCACTCCAATATTCTGGTGGAAAATATCCTGCTCACCAATCCCGCAGTCGCCCAGCGCGTCTCGCAACTTTCCGGCGCTTACAGTCATGTCATCACCGATCCGGCATTGCTGAAGGCCGAGGGGCTGTCGCTGCTCGGTCAGCAGGTCAGCAGGGAAGCCTATGTGCTTGCTTATAACGATACGTTCCTGCTGATCGCCGTTGTCTCGGCGCTGGCGCTTGCCTTCCTTTTAATCCATCTTGCCTGGCGACGCATCTGGCCACTCCTTTCGGGAAATGCCGGTGCCGCGCCAGCGACACAGTCTTGAACATCCAAGAGTGACATCATGCTGAAGAAGTTTTTTACCCCCGTTTCCATTCTCGTGCTGCTCGGCGGCATCGCCGGTGTGGCGCTGGTGCTTTACGCGTGGCGGCTGCCGCCGTTCCTTTCCACCGTCGAAATGACCGACAATGCCTTTGTGCGGGGTTATGTCACGACGATGAGCCCGCAGGTGAGTGGCTATGTGGTGAATGTTCCGGTGAAGGACTATCAGGAAGTCAAGCAGGGCACCCTGCTGGCGAAGATCGACGACCGCATCTATCGCCAGAAACAGGCCCAGGCGGAAGCAACGCTCGATACGCATAAGGCGGCACTCGACAATTCCCGCCAGCAGGAAAATGCGGCCAATGCCAATATTCGCTCCAGCGAGGCGGCGGTTGACAGCGCGCAGGCCTCGCTGAAACAGGCGCAGCTCGCCTCCGACCGGCAGGACAATCTCATCAAAAGCGGGGTAGGAACCTCAAGCCTCCAGGAAGAAGCTCATGCCGCGCTGGAAAAGGCGAGGGCATCGCTGTCGCAGGCAAAGGCGGCGCTGGAAGTGTCGCGACAGGATTTGCAGACGATCATCGTCAACCGCAGCTCGCTGCAGGCAGCCGTCGCCAATGCCGAAGCCGCCGTCGAACTGGCCCGGATCGATCTTGCCAATACCGAAATCCACGCGCCGGTCGATGGCAGGCTCGGCGAAATCGGCGTGCGCACTGGCCAATATGTCACCGCCGGCACGCAGCTGATGGCCGTTGTGCCGCATGATGTCTGGGTTATCGCCAATTTCAAGGAAACCCAGCTCGCCGGCATGCAGGTCGGCCAGCCGGTGACGATCTCGGTGGACGCGCTGCATCGCCGCAAGCTTACCGGCCATGTGGAACGGTTCTCGCCCGCGACGGGTTCGGAATTCGCCGTTATCAAGCCTGACAATGCGACGGGTAATTTCGTAAAGATCGCCCAGCGCCTCGGCGTACGGATCGCGATCGATGCCGATCAGCCCCTGACGGCGGAGCTTTCTCCAGGCATGTCGGTGGTGGTGCATGTGGACAAGAGCAAGGCGCCTGAGCGCACGGAGACGGCGGCGAGGTAGTGGGCGTTGAGTTTGCGGAGGGATACCCCCCCTCTACAAACACAACAAACAAAAAACCCCGGATGTCGCCATCCGGGGTTTTCCTTTGACCGTTAGGCCAGATCTTATTCGTCGTCGCCGTCGCGGTCAGCTTCCGGGTCGAAGAAATCTTCCGGACGCAGCGCGTCTTCGTCAACGCCGTAAATGGCGTCAGCGGAGGTGAGGCTTTCGCCCTTGGCCTGACGCTCTGCTTCTTCAGCCGAACGGGCAACGTTCAGCTCGACCTGCAGCTCGACTTCGGCGTGCAGGTGCAGGGTAACGTTGTGCAGACCGATGGTCTTGATCGGCGTGTTCAGCTCAACCTGGTTGCGGCCGATGTTGAAGCCTTCGGCGCCGAGGATTTCAACGACGTCGCGAGCAGCGACAGAACCGTAGAGCTGGCCGGTTTCGCCAGCCGAACGGACGACGATGAAGGACTTGCCTTCGAGGGCTTCGGCAACCTTCTGGGCTTCCGACTTGCGCTCGAGGTTACGGGCTTCGAGCGTTGCGCGCTCGGTTTCGAAACGGGTCTTGTTGGCAGCATTGGCGCGCAGCGCCTTGCCCTGCGGCAGCAGGAAGTTACGGGCATAGCCGTCGCGAACCTTGACGGTTTCGCCCATCTGGCCGAGCTTGTTGATGCGTTCGAGAAGAATAACGTCCATCTTCTTGATCCTTTCTAGTTGTTGGTTTCGTTCGTATTGTCGGTTTTCCGCGTCGGAGTAAGAGAGATCGTGCTGCGCACGTCGCTCAGGCCGAACACGAGAATGATGAACAGCGGAAAGACAAAGACCGCCGAGAGATATGCGAGAATGAGAACCGGCAGACGCCAGTCCTTTCCACGCGCGCGCTTGTGCAGCGAGGCGTAACCCGCCATCAGGAAGCCCGCGCCGAAGGTGCCGCAGATGACCGCTCCGACCATGGCCGCGACGCCGCCAAGGAACATGGCGACGATGCCAGCGAGGAAAATGAAGATGGCGTTGCGGTGCATGCGCAGTGCCGAAGCGATGTCCTCGCGCGGGCGAAGACCCTTGCCGAAGGTGCCGACCACTCGCGTCGCGAAATAATAGGCGGCAAACAAAAGGATGACCCAGAGGCCGCCCTGAACGATCGGCAGCATCAGCACCAACAGGGTCTTTGTTTGCGCCAGCGCCTCGACATTGGGCTCGAACAGGGGTTCGCGGCTCTGAACCGAGGTCATCATCACATCGACCATGCGCGCGACGAGATCGGGACCGTAACCGATCATCCAGCCGAGAATGACGACGGCGACGGAAACCAGAATGCACAGATGCAGCACGATGCCGGAAAGCGGATACCATGCAAGCAGATCATCCGGGCCGCCGAGTTCGGAGGCCGGGCGCGCCAGATTGGCCAGATGCGAAAGCCAGCCCGCCGGAATCAGCGTGAAGATGGCAATCGTCAGCGCGAAAAGCGGCGACATGACCAAAGCACCGATGATGGCCGTGGTGATGATCGCGATAATGGCGGCGCGGTTGCCCCAGCCCATGCCGGCGATGAAAATCGGCATGGCGGAACCGGCATAAAGCAGGAAAGAAAGCGACGACTGTGCCGTTGCGCCAAGCGTTAAAAACGCGGCGCATATGCCGGCGAGAACGCCGGAGATCAGCACTGTCTGATTCAACTTCTGCACTTCGCTGTCCTGCTGAAACTTAAGCAGTTAGAGGATCGCTCCTTGGAGCCTCATCCCCAACATGGGTTTTTTGGTATCGATCCGCGCCCAACGCAGAAGGATTGAGATAAAGCGAGGCCGCGCCAAAACGCAGCCTCGCTTCAATTCATTATGCTACGACGTAAGGCAGCAGGCCTAGGAAACGGGCGCGCTTGATCGCCTGGGCGAGTTCGCGCTGCTTCTTCTGGGAAACGGCCGTGATGCGGGAAGGAACGATCTTGCCGCGCTCGGAAATGTAGCGCTGCAGGAGACGAACGTCCTTGTAGTCGATCTTCGGAGCGTTGGCGCCGGAGAAGGGGCACGTCTTGCGACGGCGGTGGAACGGGCGGCGTGCCTGGGAAGAGGATGCGTCAGCCATAGGTCAATTCTCCTTATGCACGGTCTTCGCGCGGACGGCGCGGACGGTCTTCGCGGTCGCCGAAGCCACCTTCGCGCGGTGCGCGGGGACCACGATCTTCACGCGGGCCACGGTCCGGACGGTCGCCGTCACGGCGCGGACGGTCGTCGCGATCGCGCTTCTGCATCATCGCGGACGGGCCTTCTTCGTGGGCTTCGACGGCGATGGTCATGTAGCGAAGAACGTCTTCGTTGATGCGCATCTGGCGCTCGACTTCATGGATGGCGGCCGCCGGAGCGTCGATGTCCATGAGAGCGTAGTGAGCCTTGCGGTTCTTCTTGATGCGGTAGGTGAGGGACTTCAGACCCCAGTTCTCGACGCGTCCGACTTTACCGCCGAACGATTCGATAACGCCCTTGTACTGCTCGACAAGTGCGTCAACCTGCTGGGCAGAAATATCCTGCCGGGCAAGGAAGATGTGTTCGTAAAGAGCCATTTAAGCTTTGCCTTTCTTGCGTTTCGTCCTTCACCCGGCAACGGCGCTAAGCCTCAACGACTGCTCCTGAAAAGGCGTGAGCCTTAAAGCAAGAAAAGCGTTGTTCGAGACGGTCGAGAGCGGAGACACGGGAGGCCGGAAAAACCTTATGGTTCCTGCTGTTCCGTTACCGGAACCAGCCCTCCGTTCAGCCACCAGCCAATTGGACCGGGTGTTGTGAACAGCGCGCTTATACGGATTTTTGCCCGGAATGCAAGGGCGAGTGCGAAAAAGCGCGCTGTTGCATCGTCAGATCGGCATTGGATATTGCCGGTGGATCGCCGCTACACCCTTCAGTACCTCGTCCGACAGCGTCACATCCGCAGCCGCAATATCAACCTTCAACTGTTCCATCGTCGTCGCGCCGATGATGACGGAGGCCATGAAGGGGCGCGTCAGGCAGAAGGCAATGGCGAGCTTTGCTGGATCGATGCCATGAGCGGCAGCAAGCTCCAGATAAGCCTTGACCGGCGCTTCCTGAAGCGGTTGCAGGCGACCGCCGAGGTCTTTGTTGATGCTGCCGCGTGAACCCGCCGGGCGGGCGCCGTTCTGGTATTTGCCGGTCAGCAGCCCTGCCGCCAGCGGCGAATATGCGAGCAGGCCAACGTCCTCGTGGTGGGCGACTTCCGCCATATCGAGATCGAAGCTGCGGTACAGCAGGTTGTATTCATTCTGAATGGTGGCGACGCGCGGCAGGCCGTTAGCCTCCGCGATATCGATATATTTCTGCGTGCCCCAGGCGCTTTCGTTGGAGAGACCAATGGCGCGGATCTTGCCGGCCTTCACCAATTCGCCGAGCGTTTCGAGCTTTTCGGTGATTTCGGCGAGCGTGCGCTTGGTGTCCTGGCCGGAAGCGTCAAAGCTCCATGCGCCACGAAAATGATAGGTGCCGCGATTCGGCCAGTGGATTTGGTAGAGGTCGATATAGTCGGTCTTCAGGCGCTTGAGGCTGGTGTCCACCGCCTCGCGGATGGCTGCGGCGTCGATATCGCGACCGCCACGAATGTAGTCACGTCCAGAGCCTGCGACCTTGGTGGCGAGCACGACCTGATCGCGCTTTCCGGTCTTTTCAAACCAGGTGCCGATATAGTCTTCCGTCCGCCCCTGCGTTTCGGCGGAAACGGGGGTGGTAGGATAAAGTTCTGCCGTATCGAAGAAATTGACGCCGTTTTCGACGGCGTAATCCATCTGCGCGTGCGCGTCGGCTTCGGTGTTCTGCGTGCCCCACGTCATGGTGCCGAGGCAGATTTCAGACACGGAAATACCCGTGCGGCCCAATAGTCTTTGTTTCATGGAAATGTCCCGGTGCTTGGCCAGATAGTTTGGAAGGTGGGGTGAAAGTAATGGGGATTTGCCGCAGTGCAAGAAAAAATATGATGAAAGATAAGGGGAAAACAGGTCGGCAAAACCCCTGGCGAGGGCCCGCCATGGGGCTTCAAGCCTTGACTTCGCTGGCGGGAATGTGAATGGAAGTCGACAAGAATAAAGGCAACGCCAGACAAGAAGGACGACATCCCATGGGTATTGCATTCACTTTTCCCGGACAGGGAAGTCAGGCCGTCGGCATGGGCAAGGAGCTGGCGGATACCTATCCGGAAGCGCGCGCCGTGTTTCAGGAAGTCGATGAGGCGCTCGACCAGAAGCTCTCCGATATCATGTGGAACGGCCCTGAAGAGACGCTGACGCTGACCGCCAACGCCCAGCCGGCCCTCATGGCAGTGTCCATGGCGGTCATGCGGGTTCTCGAAGCGCGCGGTTTCAAGCTGTCCGATACGGTTTCTTATGTCGCCGGCCACTCGCTCGGCGAATATTCGGCGCTCTGTGCCGCCGGCACCTTCTCGGTTGCCGATACCGCGCGTCTTCTGCGCATTCGCGGCAATGCCATGCAGGCCGCCGTGCCGGTGGGTGAGGGCGCCATGGCGGCGATTATCGGGCTTGAGCATGACGCCGTTTCGGCAATCTGCGAAGAAGCGGCCATTCTCGGCGTCTGCCAGATCGCCAATGACAATGGCGGTGGCCAGCTCGTCATCTCCGGCGGCAAGGCCGCCGTCGAGAAGGCTGCTGAGATCGCGTCCGACAAGGGCGCCAAGCGCGCCATTATGCTGCCGGTTTCCGCCCCCTTCCACTCCGCGCTGATGGCGCCGGCGGCGGAAGCGATGCGCGAGGCTCTGGCGAAAGTCGAGAAGCACAATCCGGTCGTGCCTGTTATCGCCAACGTGCGCGCCGCTCCCGTTTCCGACGCCAATGAGATCGCCGCCCTGCTGGTCGAGCAGGTGACGGGGCAGGTGCGCTGGCGCGAGACGGTAGAATGGTTCGCCGCCAACAATGTCACGCAGCTTTACGAGATCGGCTCCGGCAAGGTGCTGACGGGCCTTGCCCGCCGCATCGACAAGACGGTGAACGGCGTTGCCGTCAACGGCGCTGCCGATATCGACCAGCTTCTTGCCACGCTTATCGGCTGAGACGGATACTCCGGCTGCCGCATTCATCGGGCGCAACAGCGCTGAACATTTTCAGTCCGAAGCTCTAAAGAAGGAATAGGACATGTTTGATCTGACAGGCCGCAAGGCTCTCGTAACCGGCGCAACCGGCGGCATCGGCGAAGAAATCGCCCGCCTTCTGCACAGCCAGGGCGCAACCGTCGGCCTGCACGGCACGCGCGTTGAAAAGCTCGAGGCGCTGGCGGCGGAACTTGGCGAGCGCGTCAAGATTTTCCCGGCCAACCTCGCCGATCGCTCAGAAGTAAAGGCACTCGGCGAAAAAGCCGAAGCCGAACTGGAAGGTGTCGATATCCTCGTCAACAATGCCGGCATCACCAAGGACGGCCTCTTCGTGCGCATGAGCGACGAGGACTGGGACAACGTCATCGAAGTGAACCTGACGGCGATGTTCCGCCTGACGCGTGAGTTGACGCATCCGATGATGCGCCGCCGTTTCGGCCGCATCATCAACATCACCTCCATCGTCGGCGTCACCGGCAATCCCGGCCAGGCCAACTATTGCGCTTCCAAGGCCGGCATGATCGGTTTTTCGAAGTCGCTGGCCCAGGAAATCGCCACCCGCAACGTCACCGTCAACTGCGTGGCGCCGGGCTTCATCGAAAGCGCCATGACCGGCAAGCTGAACGACAAGCAGAAAGACGCCATCATGGGCGCCATTCCCATGAAGCGCATGGGAACCGGTGCTGAGGTCGCCTCGGCCGTTCTCTACCTCGCCTCCAACGAGGCGGGCTACATGACCGGCCAGACCCTGCACGTCAATGGCGGCATGGCTATGATCTGACGGCGCCTAAGGCTGTCATGAAAAGGATTGCGGCGCTGTTTAAGCACCTTCTTGGGTAGCTGGCGCCGCAAGGCTCCGCCGACTGGTTTTCGGCGAAATTGCCTGTCATACGCTGTGCTTAGCGCGTTTTCAGGCTTTTCGACCGATTGAAACCATGTTAAGCGGGCCAAGACTGTGAACAGTCGTCCCGGAGAGACAGGAAGCCGTTGCGATTTTGCGTGACGATGTCTAGCTTGGAACGGGTTGAACGGGTTTGCCAGCAGCGCCGGATTTGAACGGCGCATGAGGGCTTCTAACAGGGCAGGGTGCCGCAAGGCATTCCCTTCAAAATAAAGGTCGAGGAAACCGACATGAGCGATATCGCAGAACGCGTAAAGAAAATTGTAATTGATCATCTTGGCGTTGACGCCGACAAGGTTGTCGAAGGCGCCAGCTTCATTGACGATCTGGGCGCTGATTCGCTCGACACCGTTGAACTGGTCATGGCTTTCGAAGAAGAATTCGGCGTTGAAATCCCCGACGACGCAGCTGACTCGATCCTGACGGTCGGCGACGCCGTCAAGTTCATCGAGAAGGCCCAGGCCTGATCGACCTTCATCGGGAGGGTGACATATCTTCCCGTCTTGGCCCGGCTTGTCCGGGCCAATGTTTTATAGGCAGACGGTGGGTGCCGCAAAGGCACCCTTTCCCGTTGTCCTAAAGGTCACGGGCTGCGATAACGCTGCCTGTAACCTTCAAGCAAAGATTGAGACGTACTGCAGCCTGCCGAGAGTGCCATCTCATGGTGCCCGGTGTTGCAGGAAGACCGATGATTTGGATAAGGGCGGAGCGTTGGCGATGAGGCGTGTCGTTATCACCGGTACCGGCATGGTATCTCCTCTTGGATGCGGAACGGAAGTGACCTGGGAACGGCTTTTGGCCGGCCAGAACGGCGCCCGTCTCGTGACTGAATTCGAAGTCGAAGACTTGCCGGCAAAGATCGCCTGCCGTATTCCCGTCGGCGATGGTTCCAACGGCACTTTCAATGCCGATGACTGGATGGAACCCAAGGAACAGCGCAAGATCGATCCTTTCATCCTGTACGGCATGGCTGCCGCCGACATGGCGCTTGCCGACGCAAACTGGCATCCGGAAACGGACGAGGACCAGATCGCGACAGGCGTTCTGATCGGCTCCGGCATTGGCGGCCTGGAGGGCATTGTCGAGGCGGGCTATACGCTGCGCGACAAGGGCCCGCGGCGCATTTCCCCATTCTTCATTCCCGGCCGCCTGATCAACCTCGTATCCGGCCAGGTTTCCATCCGCCACAAGCTGCGCGGACCGAACCATGCCGTGGTGACGGCCTGCTCGACCGGCGCGCACGCCATTGGCGACGCCGCCCGTCTGATCGCGCTCGGCGATGCCGACGTCATGGTCGCCGGCGGCGCCGAATCGCCGGTCTGCCGCATCGCGCTCGCCGGCTTCGCCGCCTGCAAGGCGCTTTCCACACAACACAATGACGATCCGCAGAAGGCCTCGCGCCCTTATGACCGTGACCGCGATGGTTTCGTCATGGGTGAAGGTGCGGGCATCGTCGTTCTGGAAGAGCTGGAACACGCCAAGGCGCGCGGCGCGAAGATCTATGCGGAAGTCGTCGGTTACGGCCTCTCTGGCGATGCCTATCACATCACCGCACCGTCCGAGGACGGTGAAGGTGCCTATCGCTGCATGTCGATGGCGCTGAAGCGCGCAGGTCTCACGCCTGACGATATCGACTACATCAACGCTCACGGCACCTCCACCATGGCCGATACGATCGAGCTTGGCGCGGTCGAGCGGCTTGTCGGCGAATCGGCCTCGAAGATTTCCATGTCCTCCACCAAGTCGGCGACCGGCCATCTTCTCGGTGCGGCGGGCGCTATCGAGGCGATCTTCGCGACGCTTGCGATCCGCGACAACATCGTTCCGCCGACGCTGAACCTCGATAATCCCGATGTGGAGACGAAGATCGATCTCGTGCCGCACAAGGCGCGCAAGCGTAAGGTCGACGTGGCGCTCTCGAACTCCTTCGGATTCGGCGGCACCAACGCCTCCCTCGTGCTGCGTCGTTACGAAGCATAATCGCGGCGGCTCTGCCGCCGCTGGCGCCCTCCCACCGGGTGCTGACAAAGGACGTTCTTTCATTTGAAGAACGCATTGCGGCCTGTGAAAGCTATTCCGGTTTTCGCGCCGCTATTGTAGTCGTTTTATGGGAAGCGTTTGCCGGTGCCGGCTGCTCCCTCAATCGGCTTTGTCCGAAACGATGTTCGTGAAGCGGAACAGCAGGCTTCACGATACCTCTATGTGGTGCGGGACGGCATTCCGAACCTGTTTTTGCCGCATTACCTGCGCAAAAAGCGCTGACAACGCCGAACTGAAAAGGACCGACGGTGAGCGACACGAACCAGAACAGCCAGGGACCATACGGACAAACCGGCGCGGGCGAAGGCAATCGCGGCCCGATCATTCCGAAATCCCCGACGGAGGCGCTGCGGCCGGAAAAAGTGCCGGCTCCGCCCAAGCGCTCCCGCAAGGCCCACGGCCAGCTTGTGATCTTCCTGAACTTTCTGATGACGCTGGCCGTCGCCGTCTGTGTGCTGGCCATTGCCGCTTTCTATTACATGATCAATGCGTTCCAGGAGCCCGGTCCGCTCCAGACGAACACCCATTTCACAGTGCGCAACGGCGCAGGCATCATCGAGATCGCCAATAATCTCGAACGCAATGACATCATCTCCAACGCCCGCGTTTTCCGCCTGATGACCGGCAGCTATCTGCAGAAGGACCAGACGCTGAAGACGGGTGAATACGAGATCAAGGCTGGCGCATCGATGAAGGACATCATGGTGCTGCTGGAGTCCGGCAAGTCGATCCTTTATTCCGTGTCGCTTCCGGAAGGCCTGACCGTGAAACAGATGTTCGCACGTCTTGCTGCGGATGAAGTTCTGGACGGCGAGCTTCCCGCCACGCTGCCGCCGGAAGGCAGCCTGCGCCCGGATACCTATCGCTTCACCCGCGGCACCAAGCGCGAAGAGATCATCAACCAGATGAGTGCGGCGCAGGACAAGCTGATCGACATGATCTGGGAACGGCGCGATCCCGATCTGCCGATCAAGACCGTCGAGGAATTCGTGACGCTTGCCTCGATTGTCGAGAAAGAAACCGGCAAGGACGACGAACGCGCCCATGTCGCCTCCGTGTTCTACAACCGCCTGAAGAAGGGCATGCGCCTGCAATCCGACCCGACGATCATCTACGGCCTGTTCGGTGGCGACGGCAAACCGTCGGACCGCCCGATCTACCAGTCGGACCTGCAGAAGCAGACGCCGTTCAACACTTATGTCATCAAGGGCCTTCCGCCGTCTCCCATCGCCAATCCGGGCCGCGCGGCACTTGAGGCTGTCGCCAATCCATGGCGCACGGATGACCTTTATTTCGTTGCTGACGGCACCGGCGGCCACGTCTTTGCCAAGACGCTTGAAGAGCACAACGCCAATGTTCGCCGCTGGCGCAAGATCGAGGCTGAGAAGGCTGCTTCCGGCGCCAATCCCGATGTTGTCGTGGATGGCCAGCCAGGTGGAACCGAGGCGGAGAAACCCGCCAACAACTGATAATCTCGACCGGGCTCTGTGATCCACAGGGCCCGGTTTTGTAAGGCATGACGGGGGGCTTTCAGATATGACATTGCAATCGATGACCGGCTTTGCGCGCAGCGAAGGAACCTCCGGCCGTTACCGCTGGGCGTGGGAATTGCGGTCCGTGAACGGCAAGGGGCTCGATGTCCGCCTGCGTCTGCCGACCGGTCTTGAAGCGCTGGAAACGGCCCTGCGCGAAATCGCAGGCGAGCATCTTTCCCGCGGTAATATCCAGGCGGGTCTGACGCTGGCGATTGCGGAAAACCGGCTGGAGGCGGTGGTCAACCGCGATGCTCTGGCGGCTGTTCTGGCGCTGAAAAAGGAGCTTGGCGATGTCGTGGAAGACAAGCCGCTGAGCTTCGACACGCTGCTGACGCTGCGCGGGCTCGTCGATTTTCGCGAGGCGGAAGACGATGCGGAGGTTCAGGCCGCGCGCAACGATGATGTGCTTGCCGGCTTCGCCGCCGCGGTCGAGAAGCTGAAGGATATGCGCGAGCGCGAAGGGGCTTCGCTGTTTGCCATCCTGTCCGGTCACATCAACCGGATCGAGCAGCTCGCAGACATCATTGAAAACGATCCTTCCCGCCAGCCCGAGCAAATTGCGGCACGGCTCGCCCAGCAGATCGCCCTCATCGGCGACGGCTTGCACGGGCTCGATCGTGACCGGCTTCATGCAGAGGCGGCGCTGATCGCCACCAAGGCGGATCTGCGTGAAGAGATCGACCGGCTGCACGCCCATGTTCAGGCGTCGCGGGAGCTTTTGGCCAATGGTGGGCCGGTTGGCCGCAAGCTCGATTTTCTTGCACAGGAATTTAACCGCGAGTCGAATACAATCTGTTCCAAATCGAACGCCAGTGCGGTAACCGCAGCGGGCATAGAGCTGAAAGTGGTGATCGACCAGTTCCGCGAGCAGGTCCAAAATCTGGAGTAGACCCATGGCCCCGGTGAATAATTCTCCCGTCACGATTGCCCGCAGAGGGTTGATGCTGGTGATTTCTTCGCCATCGGGCGCGGGAAAATCTACGATTGCGCGCAACCTGCTCGACAAGGACAAGAATATCGGCCTGTCCGTCAGTGTCACGACACGTCCGCGCCGCCAGAGCGAGATTGACGGTATCCACTACCATTTCATTTCCAAGCGCGATTTCGAGCGCCTGCGCGACAGCGACGCGCTGCTGGAATGGGCCGAGGTTCACGGCAATTTCTACGGCACCCCGCGCGAGCCGGTGGAAGAAGCTATGGCCGCAGGCCGCGACATGCTGTTCGATATCGACTGGCAGGGCGCCGAGCAGCTTCAGGACAAGATGAAGGCCGACGTCGTTTCGATCTTCATCCTGCCGCCGACCATGACCGAACTTCAATCGCGCCTGCATCGCCGCGCCGAAGACACCGAAGAGGTCATCAAGACCCGGCTTCTCAATTCCCGTGCCGAGATCGAACACTGGCGCGACTATGACTATGTCATCCTCAATGACGACCTGCAGGCCGCCTTCGAGGCCGTCGAAGCAATCGTGAAGGCCGAACGCGTCCGCCGCGACCGCCGCCACGGCATGTTCGATTTCGTGCGGGCGTTGCTCGAGGAAGAGCCAAAGCTCGGTTGAAAGCCGTTTTGTTCTATTTCTGGAGTGAGGCCGGCAAATCGACTTGAATTCCCAACGGAATGAAGTGCTTCAGATTTTCGGTTGTCACGGTCAGATTATAGACTTGAGCGGTGGCGGCGATGATCAGGTCGGCAAGGCCGGGATGACGGCCCTTGCTGTTTGCCACATCCTCTATCGCACCCGCTACACGGGCAACCGCTACATCCATCGGCAATATTCGATCTCCGAAGTTTTCGGTCAGAGAACTCAGCCAGTCGTTCAGACGCTTGGCGCGATCGATGGCACCCTTGCGAACAAGATATCCTATTCCCTTTTGGATTTCGGCAACGGTCATCGCTGACAGATAAAGTGCATCGGCCTCGCCCTGTACATGGAACCATGTGCGGGTCGCTTCGGATGGGATTGGCTTGTCGGGAGCAAATCGGGATATGATATTGGTATCGAGCAGGAAGCCGTTACTCAAAATCGATGTCCCTCATGGTCGAAGGATTGCGCGACAAATCCACGCCGCCGGGATAGGTTAGCAGGAAATCACCGAAATTGGCGGGTGGCGTCTTCAGCGCCTTTTTCGCTGCTTCGGCCGCCTCGACGGAAACAAGCACCGCTGCCGGTTTACCGTGACGTGTGATGGTCACGAACTCGCCCTTCGCTGCTTCATCGATCAGTGTGGCAAATCCGGCTTTTGCTTCGGCAACGCTCATGCTCGACATATCCGCCTCCAAAAATGACCATATATGGACATAATAGTAGAGCGCAGAGTTGCAAGCAACCTCCGTCGTTGCATCGGCTTTACGCTAGCTTACAGGCAGTTCGCCAGCGTCACGAATTCCTCCACCGACAGCGTTTCCGCCCGGCGCGTGGGATCGATTCCCGCTTTTTCCAGCAGCGTTTCTCCGCCAAGGCTCTTGACGCTTTGGCGCAGCATCTTGCGGCGCTGGCCGAAGGCGGCTTCCGTGACCCTTTCAAGCTTGGCCACGTGGCAGGGCAATGGCTTGTCCTTCGGCAGCAGATGCACGACCGTCGAAGTCACCTTCGGCGGCGGGCTGAAGGCCTGGGGCGGAACGTCGAAGGCCATTTCGGAAACCGTGCGCCAGCCGGCGAGAACGCCGAGACGGCCGTAGTGATTATCGCCTTCTTCGGCCACGATGCGCTGCCCAACTTCCTTCTGGAACATCAGCGTCATCGAAAGCCAGAAGGGCGGCCATTCCCTCGGCAGCAGCCAGTTGACCAGCAATTGCGTGCCGACATTATAGGGCAGGTTGGCGATGATCCGCACCGGTTCGCCGACGGCAACCAGAGCCTCGAAATCCGTCTGCAGCGCGTCGCCTTCGATGACTTCGAGCCGCCCGGGATAATGCGCTTCGATTTCCGCCAGCGCCGGCAGGCAGCGGCTGTCGCGTTCGACGGCGATGACCTTTTTTGCCCCGAGCGACAGAATGGCGCGGGTGAGGCCGCCGGGGCCAGGGCCGACCTCTATCACCGTCACGCCGTCTAGCGGTCCTGCTGTCCTTGCGATCTTCTGGGTGAGGTTGAGGTCGAACAGGAAGTTCTGGCCGAGCGATTTCTTCGCGTCGAGCCCGTGGCGCTGGATGACATCGCGCAGCGGCGGCAGTCCGTCGATGGCCGCCATTATGTGTTGGCCCGGCTGCGGAGCGAAATGTCCGCCGCCATCTTCAGCGCCGCCACAAGGCTCGCCTCATTGGCTATGCCCTGGCCGGCAATGCCGAAGGCGGTGCCATGGTCGGGCGAGGTGCGGATGAAGGGCAGGCCAAGCGTGACATTGACGGAATCGTCAAAGCCGAGCGCCTTGGCCGGAATGAGCGCCTGATCGTGATACATGCACACCGCCACGTCATAACGCTTGCGGGCGGCATCGTGGAACATGGTGTCGGCGGGCAGGGGGCCAAAGGCATCGATCCCGTCCTTCCGCAACCGCATGGTCGCCGGGTGAACGATATCGCGATCCTCGGTGCCGAGTGCGCCATCTTCCCCCGCATGCGGGTTGAGGCCGGCAACCGCCAGACGCGGCGCCTCAATGCCGAATTTCCGCCGGAGATCGGCATCGATGATCCGGCAGGTCGTGACGATCAGCTCTTCGGTAAGAGCGGCCGGCACGTCTTTCACGGGGATATGGATCGTCACCGGGACGACACGGACCTTGGGGCCGGCAATCATCATGACCGGTATGACTTGCTCCCCGGTCTCGCGCAGGGCGAGATCGGCCAGAAATTCCGTATGACCGGGAAAGCCGAAACCGGCCTCGTATAACACCGATTTTGCGATCGGATTGGTGACGACGGCCGCAGCCTTGCCCTCGACCGTGAGGGAAACGGCGGTCTCGATGGCCTTGATCGTCGCGTGCGCCGCTCCGACATGCGGCTGACCCGCCTGCACTTCGAAGCCGACGGGAAGGGAAAGGATGGGGAAGGCTTGTTCGAACAGGTCGACGGCGCTTTCCGCACCGCAGGTCTCGATATTGACCGGCACGCCGATCAACGCCGCGCGGCTCGCTACCACATCGGGGTCGCCGATGAAGATGAAGGGCGGCATGCCGTTCTCCCGGCGCTTGGCCCAGGCGGTGATGGCGATATCAGGGCCGATACCGGCTGGATCTCCCTGTGTCAGGGCAAGCGGCAGGGATGCATATGTCACGGAAAGACCCGGCTCTTTAATCAATATCAGGTGTTGACGATCTGCGCCTTCTTGCGCAGCTCATCCATATATTTCTTTTCGTTCGGGTTTTCACCGTCCTTGGCCTTCATCAGATCTTCGGACTTGAACACCATTTCCGCCGCATAGTCGTCGGAAACCTGGCGCTGCTTGCAGATGGCCAGATATTCGACGCCCTTTTCGGTGACGCGCGTGCCGGTGGTGCCGCCTTCCTTGGTCTTCTCCACCAGCGCCTTCCAGTCTTCCGGCAGCTCCGGCGCCAGAATGCGGCCCAGGTCCTTGATCGCAACATCACGCATGGTCGCGGCGAAGCTCATGGCCTGGTCGCAGCCGGGATAACGCTTGCGCGAGGCTTCAGCCTCGGCCTTGCGCTTGCCGGTAATGGCCTTGCGCTTTGATTCCGGTATCACGAAGATAACCTGCTGCAGGAAATATTCCGTGGTGACGGGCTTGTCGCCACGTTCCTTCAGGCGGGTAACGAGATCCTGCGTCGACATCTTGCCGCGTGCGCCGTAACGAGCGTTGACAAGACGCGGCCAACTCATCTGAACCGCGATGAAGGCCTTGAAATGGTCGGCGCCGACACCCGCCTGCGCAAGCACCTTCGTCAATTGCTGCGGGCTCATCTTGTTGTTGCCGGCAAAGCGCGCGAAGGCCGCATCGACATCGTCGGTGCTGACCGACATCTTGACGCGGGCGATTTCCTCGCGCTTCAGCGCTTCATCGACAAGCTGCTCACGCGCCTTTTCATTGAGATTACCGGACTGGCGCTGCAGCTTGAGGAAGGCGACGCGCTTGGCAATATCGTCGTTGGTGATGGGTGTCTTGTTGACGACGATCTTGACGGTGCTATCGGCGAAGGCCTGGCCGGTATAGGGCACAACGGCCATGGGAACGGCGAATATCGCAAAGGCAAAAGCAGCGCCACGCAAAGCCGTCTTTCCGAAATTCATCATATCCTTCTCCCTTTCGTCGGGCAGGGTCCTGTTGCCCTGTCCCGCCAATCTGTTCTGCCTGATGGGGGAATATTGAACTTTCCCGCTTTCAGACCTGCACCTGTGCGTCCGCACCGCGAATTTGCCACGTATATATCATCGCGATCCGCAAGACGGCAATGTGTCGGTTTGTTGAAAGAAAACCCGATAGGTTCCATGTGCGGCCGACATTGGCGTGTTGTTGCGGCGAAACCGTGGCTTTACTGGCCAAATGGTAAAAAGGCAGGTCACGATGCTGCGTAACCTGCCTCTAAACTCAGTAGTTGTTTGGCTTCCAGCCGATATCCATGTCGTTCCAGTCCTCATTGGCTGAGCCGATGCTGATATCGCCGAGCGTGCGGAAGGCCAGACGCGCATTGATCGACCAGTCATTGGCGGCCTGACGGCTGGAATTGATATTGCCTTCGTCCGAATAGCTGACCGTCAGGATTGTGCACTCATCCTGATAGGCAATACCGATACGGCGTTCAGCGGCAAACTTCCCGTTCAGATCGTAATTGATCGATCCGAAAAGCGACCAGTTGTCGTCCATGCGCAGCGTGCCGGACGCCTGAATGATGTCGCGGTCTTCGTTATAGCCGTATTTCGGCTGTGCCTTGACCTGCGTATAGCTGAGCTTGCCGGTAAGGCGACGGTCCGAATAGCTGATACCGGTTTCCGAGCGGTTGATGTCGAAATCGTCCTTGTCGAGACGCAGGCTCGACGAGAGCGAGAGTCCGATCGGCGCATCGAAAGCGGCCATGGCGACATAATCCGAACGGTCGGATTCGAGGCCGGAATTGGCGCCTGCATTGACGAGATCGTAAGACGCGAAGGAATTGTCGCCCGCCAGATGGAAGGACTGGCCGGCAATGGCGCGAATACCGTAACCATTGTCGAACGTGCCGTTATAGCGGAAGCCGAGATTGGCACGCGTACCGCCTTCGATGCGGTCGAAGCCGGAGAACTTGTCGCGCTCGAAGAGGTTGGTAGCGTCGAACACAAAGGCTTGCGAGTCCTCGTTCGGGAAACGACCGGAATATTGCTCGTTCGGCCGAACGAAAATCTGCGCGATAGGCTCGATCACGTGGCTGCTGTTGAGGGCAGTAAACAGCCAGGGATAACGCACCTCAAGGCCACCGGTGACCATGCCACGCAGGGCAGCATCGTCATGGATCATGCCTTCATAGGCATAGGATGTACCGCCGGAGGTGAAGCTTGCCGCATTCATGTCGGTCCACAGCGCGTCGCCGCGCGCGGCAAGGATCGGCGTGATCTGAAGACCGCTATCCATCGTGATGGTGCGCTTCCATTCCGCTTCCGTGGTCCAGCGCGTATAAGAGCCTTCCAGACCGTTGAAGCGGGGGAAGCCGCCCATCGCGTAGGAATCCTGCGTCGAACGGCTGATGCTCGTGAAGTTCGTGGTCAGCGACAGTTCACCGCCATAGATCGGATCCGGCAGGAAGTAACGATAGTCTACGACCGGATGAACGATCGCCTGCTTGCGTTCCTTGAGCTCCGAATTATCCGTGTCCTGAACGTTGAAATAATAACCACGGGCCTCAAAGCTGTTACGCTCGCCAGTGCCCGTCAGATAAATCTGGTTGGTCTGGACGTCGTTCTTGTAGCCCTTGAGGTTATAGGTGCGCGAGAAGTTGTTGTCGGACTGCACCATGGCGTCCCAGCCGAAAGCCCAGCGCGGGTTGATGCTGAAATCACCCTTGGTTGCCACCATGCCGCGCTGATCGTTCAACGCGTCACTCGTTCCGGCGTTGAAGGTGTCAGACGACTGCTGGCTGATGCCGGCAATCGTCAACGTATGCATGCCGCTTTCGAAACGGTTCCGCAATTCGCCCTGCAGCAACAGACCCTGCTTGGTGTAGTAGGTCGGCGTGATGGTCAAATCCGACGTGTCGGAAAGAACCTGGAAATAGGGAACGCCAAGGCCAAAACCAAGCTTGTTGGTCAAGCTCATCTGCGGGAACAGGAAGCCCGATTTACGCTTCACTGTGTTGTCCGGAACCGTGAGGAACGGCAGATAGGCGATCGAGTGGCCGAAAAGCTGAAGGCGGGCCTTTTCCAGCCGCACCGTATGGGTCTTGCCGTCCTGAATGACGCGCTCGGCCTTGACCTGCCACAGCGGCGCCTTTTCGGGCCGTTCGGCGCAAGGCAGACAGGCGGTGTAGACGCCGTTGTTGAGAACCATCCGGTCGCCTTCGAGACGCTCGGCGCTTTCACCCGCAATGCGAGTGTTATCCGTTGTCTCAACGCGCAGGGCATTGACGAAGCCCTGACCGAAGTCATCGGTCACGTCCATCTCGTCGGCATAAATCTTGTTGCCGCCCGGCTCGATCAGCTCGATGTTGCCATGGGCGATCACGCGGCCGGTCTGCTGGTTGTATTCCACCTGCTGGGCCACCATGCGGTAGCCCGAATATTTCATGCGAACGACGCCCTTCGCAATCACGCGCTGGGAATCGCGATTATAGGTCAGTTCATTTGCTGTAAGCAGGAGTTTCGAATCGTCTTGGCTTGCCGACGCAAGCAAACCATCCTGGCCGAAAGCGACCGGGCTGGATGCCAAATACGCGCACACAGCGGCACCTGTCAGAAGGGCCGTCCAAAGCCGCCTGATATTCCCGCGGTCAATTACCGCCACTAGCCGTCCTCCTGATGAAGCAGAATGGTTGCCCCCAAAGCCAACGCCACGATGACTGGAACCCAGACCGCGACGGTGGGAGGGACAACACCACCACTCCCGAATGCCCTTACGAGCACGGTTACTACATAAAGCACGAAGCCGGAAACGATTCCACCCAGAATCACGGAGCGCGATTGGGCGAAGCGGCTGAACTTTAATGAAACGGTCGCGGCGATCAAGGTCATCGCGACCAGAAGCAGGGGCGTCGATAGCAGGAAATGATACTGCGTCTCAAGCGCCTTTGAAGATAGTCCAAAGGACTTTGCAACTTCGATCTTGTGAGAAAGGTCAAAGAAAGCAACGGTTTCCGTCTGCGTCATGCGTTCCTGGACGAATTCCCGTCTCAAATTGGTACTGATCCGCATGCTCTCTTGCCGAACTGACACATGCCCGGCGCGCGTTTCCGAAACGCCGTTAAGAAGCCAGTAACCATCTTCCAATTTAGCCGACTTCGCATCCTTACGCGAGACGATGTTTCCGTCCTTGTCGATGTCGATCAGAACCACGTCGAGAAGCAGCGTTCCGTTGTCCTCGAAGCTCTTGGCGCCGATGATCGTATCCTTGCCGCCGCTCGACTGGCGCATCCACGGAACGATCTCCTGCTGGCGGCCGCCGCCCGCTTCGTTGCGCAGGCCGGCTTCCATTGCCAGCGACTTGTTTTGGCCCCATGCCGCGATGGGGTTCAGGATCGCGACCGACAGGATGCCTATGAAAACCGCGCCGAGCACGAACGGAAGGATGAACTGCCAGGCGGAAATGCCGGCGGCGCGCGTCACCACCAGCTCATAACGCCGGTTGAGCGAGATCAGCGTCGTCATGCCGACGAAAAGCGCGATGAAGGGCACGGTCTGCTGCAGGATCAGCGGCAGGCGAAGCGCCGTCAGGCCAAGGGCGGCCGGAACGGAATAGCCGGGCAGGCCGGACATGCGCCGTGCCGTTTCGCTGAAATCGGCAAGGTAAATGATCGAAGATACGCCGAGCACGAACCAGACGGCGGTGATCAGATATCGCTTCAGGAAATACCGGGAGAGCGTGTTGAAAATCATGCGCTGCCGCTCCCAGAGTTTTTGGCCATCCGGCTGGAGAACAGACGGCGCAGACGACCCATCGCATCGGCGAGGATTGTCGGCATTTTCGGCTTTCGGCCGGTCAGCAGAATGAAGGCGGCAGCGCCGCCGCTAAGGCCCGGCACGGCATAAACCAGGGGAATGAAGGCCGCGCTCTGCTTGACCTGATTGGTGACGTAAAAACCAAGCCAGCGCAGCATGAAGGCCGTCACCAGTGCGGCCACCATCGGATGCAGGCGCGCCTCGCGGTGCGAACGGGCGTCGGCGGCGATGACCAGCGAAATAAGCGCGAAGGAGAAGGCGAACATCCAGTCCGACAGACGCTTGTGCAACTCGCTGCGGAAGTTTTCCGGTGAGCGCTTGTAGCTCGCATTGTTCTCGTCGGGCGCGAGAAGGAAACCGAGGCTGGCGTCGCCCGGAGAGAGCGACGGCTCGGAATCCTGCTTCTCCGACATGGTCGAAAGATCGAAGGCATAGGACAGGAACTTGACGATCGAGACCTTGCCGTCAGGCGTCTTCTGCTGCACTTCACCGTCGCGCATGGTGAGCGACGTGCCGCTTTCATCGATCATGCCTTCCTTGGCGTAATAAATGAGGTCGAAATTCGGATCGCGGCGGTCGGCGACGAACAGGCCTTTGAGAATACGGCCCTGCCGCTGGGCGATCTGCACGTAAAGGCCATCCTGAATGGTGCGGAAAGTCTTTTCCTCGATCACCGAGGACAGGAGGTCGGCATAGGCGGCGGCCACCATCTGCCGGGCGGAGCTGCGGGCGGGCGGCTCGATGAAATTGGTGATGGTGAAGGAAAAGGCGCTCAGAACGGCGGCCAGAATGAGAACCGGGCGATACATCACCGACCGCGGCGATCCGGCCGCATCAATGATGGCAAGCTCGGAATCGTTGTTCATCGTCGTGAAAATCTGGGTAATGCCGATGACAAGCGCAAAAGGCAGGACGACTGGGATCAGCGTCGGCAGGATCATGGTCGCGAGCGCCATGAAGGAACCCATCGACTGGCCCGTATCGGTGACGAGATTGATTCTCTGGAGAACCTGGATGGTCCAGATGATGGCCAGCACCGGCAGCAGCGCGACCAGAAACATCTGCGTTGTCCGCCGCAGGATATAGTTCTCGAGAAGCTTCATACGGCCCTGTTCGACATTGTTTTTACGTGCGATCGCTCGCCGAATTTTCGTCTATCTAATCGCATCGTTTGCAATTGGCTATTCCGGCGCGCTCACAAATATGTTTTGCGCGACGATTTTTCCGCTGCCTGTGTCTTTTTGTGAAACAAGCTGTCGGTTTCATGACGTGATTTCGCATTACACAAAAATGCCTTTCCTTTAACGACTGTGGGGCTTTAAAGAATGCAAGGGTTGCGCCCGGGGCCGAAAAGGCCATGATCATGCGCATCGTGCAAGTCGTAGAAGAAGAGCAGGAAAACATGTCCGCCAAATTCGATATTTCTTTCGCCAATTCCGCCGTGCTGGAAAATGCGCTCGCCGTTGTGCTGCAGGCCTCGGGTGAGGCTCAGGCCGTCGCCGGCGCCTCCGAGGCCGATCCGGGCGGTGTGATCGAAAGGGCGGCGAAGATCGCAGGTTTTTCCGCAAAATCCATGGCGACGCTCGATGTGATCGCACCGCAGGGTTCCGCCGCCGATCGTTTGCTTGTCATCGGTCTTGGCAAACCATCCAAACTGGTTGCGCACGACTGGTTGCGTGCTGGCGGTACTGCGGCCGCCCATTTCAAGAAGGCGGAAAAGGTCGTTATCTATCTCGACGCACCGAGTGTCGAGGTTGGCGCACGGGCGGCAGGTGATTTCGCGCTTGGCCTGCTGCTGCGCGCCTATAGTTTCGATGCCTACAAGACCAAGAAGAAGTCGGACGACGAGAAGGCGCCGAAGAAGGTCGAGGTTGTCATTGTCACCGCCGCTCACAAGGAGGCCGAGAAGGCCTTTGCCGTGTCGCAAGCGGTCGCGGACGGTGTGATTCTCGCGCGCGATCTCGTCAACCTCCCGCCGAATATTCTCGGACCTGTCGAATTTGCCGAGAAGGCCGAAGAGCTGCGCAAGCTCGGCGTCGAGGTGGAAGTCCTCGGTGAGAAGGAACTGAAAAAGCTCGGCATGAACGCGCTTCTGGGCGTGGCGCAGGGGTCGGCCCGTCCGCCGCGGCTGGCGGTCATGCAATGGAACGGCGGTTCAAAGAAGGATGAGCCCATCGCCTTTGTCGGCAAGGGCGTCGTATTCGATACCGGTGGTATTTCGCTGAAGCCGGGCCTCAATATGGAAGATATGAAGGGTGACATGGGTGGTGCTGCGGCCGTTACCGGCCTGATGCACACGCTGGCGGCCCGCAAGGCCAGGGCGAATGTGATCGGCGTCATTGGCCTGGTCGAGAACATGCCCGATGGCAATGCCCAGCGCCCCGGCGATATCGTCACCTCCATGTCCGGCCAGACCATCGAGATCATCAATACCGATGCCGAAGGCCGGCTGGTTCTGGCCGATGCGCTCTGGTACACGAAGGATCGCTTCAACCCGAAATTCATGGTGAACCTCGCCACGCTGACGGGCGCGATCACGGTTGCGCTCGGCAATCTTCAGGCCGGTCTTTTCTCCAATGACGACGAACTTGCAGCGCGCCTCACGCAGGCGGGCGATGTGACGGCGGAAAAACTGTGGCGCATGCCGCTCGGCAAGGATTACGACAAGATCATCGATTCCAAATTCGCCGACATGAAGAACAGCTCGGGCCGCCTTGCGGGTTCCGTCACCGCTGCGCAGTTCCTCAAGCGTTTCGTGGGCGAAACATCCTGGGCGCACCTCGATATCGCCGGCACCGCCATGGGCTCGCCGCTGACCGAGATCAACCAGTCCTGGGGCTCGGGCTATGGTGTGCGTCTTCTGAACGAACTCGTTCGCGCCCATTACGAAGATTGAAGCGAGCGGAGCTGCGCGTCTGCGAATGACTGAAATTCTGTTCTACCACCTGACGGAATCGAAGCTGGAGGACGCGCTGCCGCCCTTGCTTGAGAAATCGCTGGAACGCGGCTGGAAGGTCGCGATCCAGACGGTGGGCGAGGAGCGCCGTGATTTTCTCGACACGCATCTTTGGACCTTTCGTGACGACAGCTTCCTGCCGCACGCCACCGATATTTCGCCCGCACCGCAAAATCAGCCGATTCTCCTAACGGCGTCGGGCGAGAACGCCAACGCGGCAAGTGTCCGCTTTCTCGTTGATGGCGCCGAGCCGCCGGCGGTGGAGGCTTATGAACGCGTCGTCTTCATGTTCGACGGATACGATGCCTACCAGCTGGAAATAGCACGTAACCATTGGAAGAGACTGAAGACGGAGGGGCACTCCCTGACCTATTGGCAGCAATCGCCAGAAGGCCGCTGGCAGAAAAAAGCCTGATCCACCAGGGACCGTGCCTCCCCGACAGGCGGTTGATGCCTGTCTCGGCATTGGTGGTGCGCTTGCCCCTTCATGTGGATGCAGACCGCATGGGGCCGCTGCACAGCCTCGAAGAGCGCTGTATGAGGCCAAAAATTCAGGGCGCGACCGTTTCGTCAGTCGCGCCCTTTGAATCAGCGTTCTTGGCAAGCGTTTCGGCTTCTCAGTCGTAGAAGGAATCCACGAATTTGTGGCGGCCGAGCAGGAAAGCGTCAGCCACATGGGTCAACGGCGCGAGGTCGACATCGGAACGGCCTGCCTTGATGATTTCCGAGAAACGCTCGTAAAGAGCAGGATATTCCCGCTCCGGCTGGGAGAGCTTTTCTTCGCCGTTGATCGAGAGCTTCGCACCGCCTTCCGAAAGCACCATCTGTCCCGCGGCCGTCTCGGCAACGATATCCCAGCTTTGCTTGCCGGTCTGACGCCAGTCGAATTCGGCATGGACGGGCATTTTCGTCACATCGGAAAAATGCAGGTCGGCGGCGATCGGGGCGTCGCGGTTTTCCGGGAATTCGAGTGTCGCCTTGGTCAGGAACAGCGCGCGCGGCAGGATATGGGTGATGATCGAAAGCGCATTGATGCCGGGGTCAAACACGCCGAGACCGCCTGCCTGCCAGATCCAGGCCTGGTTCGGGTGCCAGTGACGCACATCCTCTTTCCAGATGACATGCACGCTGTCGATTGTCGTCGAGGCCAAAAACGCCTTCGCAGCCTCGACCGCGGGCGCATAACGCGAATGCCAGCTCGCAAACAGTGAAAGGCCCTTCGAATCCGCCAGCCGAGCGAGATCCTGCACTTCCGAAAGGGTGGCGCCCGGCGGCTTTTCAAGGAAGACATGCTTGCCGGCATTCAGCGCTGCGTAAGCCGCCTCATAGCGATATTGCGGCGGCATGCACAGCGACACCGCATCGATATCAGGCACAGCCTCCAGCATGGCCTCGATGGTGCCATAGGAAGCGACGCCGTCCACGGTGCCGTGACGGCTTGCGGTGCAGATCAACTCAAAATCCGGATTGCCTGCAATGGCGGGAAGATGCTGGTCGCGAACGATTTTGCCGACGCCGACGATGGCAAGCTTGGTGGCTGACATGAAGTGGAACCCGTCTGAGTGCTGCTTGGGATAAAGTGTGATTTTTACAAGTTTCTAGCAGAAACGCTCCAAGGAGCAAGGTGATCGTTTCCATGCGGCGCGTCTTTTTTCAAGCCGTAATATCGCAACAAGTTTCGGTGTGTGTATCCGCAGATCAATTAATATTCGATTGTTTCAAATATTTTTCTGGATTATTGAGTGTTGTTTTTGAATTTTGATAGTTATAGTGTTAATTTTCTCCGGTGTATTGTGCAGTTATCCGTAATAATTTTAGATTTCACTTGAATATATTTTACGAAGCGGGTGTTTTGTGTTTTTGTTTGAAGATGATCGTTTGTCTGGCTTTCTTCGGAAAGTCAACGAAAGCAGTCGGAAATTCAATACATATGGATTGATTTTCGGTGTCATCCTTTACAATCTCTACGTGTTTGTGGACCTAAGTCTGGTGCCGGATATCATCTGGCTGGATCTGACGGTCCGTCTGCTTATCATCACGCCGCTTCTTTTTCTTTATTTTCCGGCACGATACTATGCGCTCAGGGAGCGGGCGGATGCGGTGGCGCATGAGGTCCTTCACGGGCTGGGCTGCATGTTGGTCGTCGCATCGATCATGTTCATCTACGCCAATGCTCGGACCTCGTCGGCGAGCGAATATTACATGGGTATCGTCACCGTTGTCCTCTATATGAACACGATACACCGAAAACCGTTTCCGGTTGCGGTCATGGGAACGGTCGGCTGCATGGCGGTTTTCATCGTCGGCATGGAATATGTCACCGTGACGAGTGAGGTGGCCAAGCTGCCGGCGATCATGTGTTCCGTCGGCATCAGCGCCGTCTCGCTGTTTGCGGCCTATCGTATCGAACAGGTGGAAAGGCGGGATTATCTGGCCTCGCTGCGTGAAAAGACTTTGCTGCAGAGGATCCAGAGGGCAAATCACGAGCTTCAGCAGCTTTCCAAAACCGACCAGCTCACCGGCATTCGCAACCGCCGCAGCTTTGACGAAGCGGCGAGCCACGCCTCGGGCGGCAGCGGCCGGCCCCGGGCGCTCATCCTTCTCGATGTCGATTATTTCAAGAAATATAATGACTCAGAGGGGCATGTGGCCGGCGACGACTGCCTGCGCAGGGTCGCCGGCAGACTGCGCAACGCCCTTTGTAGGGACGATGGCGACAGAAGTTTTGTCGCGCGTTACGGTGGCGAGGAATTTGTGGTTCTGCTCGATAATTGCGTTGTTTCCGCCGCGCTCGCCATTGGCGAAAGGCTCAGATTGGCCGTGATCGACGAGGCCATACCCCATCTTAACCGCCCCGACGGACGAGAGATCGTAACGGTCAGCCTCGGCATTGCCGTTTCCGGTGACGGCAGGGAAATCATATACGAGATGGTGAACCGGGCCGATGTGGCGCTTTACGAGGCGAAGCGTCAAGGCCGCGATCGGCTGGTACTCGCCTCCGGGAATATTGGAACGATTGTCGAGCCAGCGGAGATTTACGACGTCGAATCCGCGATCTCGGCATAGGGCGGCGAAGGTCTGGCGATGTGTTGTAAAGTCTGCCCTGCCAGAAGCAGGATTTGTGAAGGCCAGGTGTCGGAATGCGGGCGCCAGAACAAAATATAACCGGGGAACGCAGATGATGGAATTGATCGCCGCACAAGCGGCAGCATCGGCTGCCGAGCTTCCATTCCTGCTGCTTCAGGCCGCCGCCGTGATTGGCATGGTGTCTGTGCTCATTCTTGTGCGGCGAAATATAGCACTCGAGGACCCGCGCTATAAAATCTATTACGGCATCATCTTTGGAATGGCGGGCTTTCTGCTGACGCTGCTGGTGTCCGAATTCATCAAGCTGCCCTCCAAACCCTATATCCGCTCCGACCTGCTGTTTCTGGCTGGGGTGCTTGGCTCCTGGCAGGGCGGGCTGATCAGCCTGTCCCTCGTGGCGGCGGGGCGTTTCGTGTTCGGTGGTCCCGTGCTGTTTTTTGCGGCCCTGCAGGACATGGTTGTCATTTCGGCCAGCGGCATCATCATGTATGGCTGGATGCGCAAGCGCCGCCTCGCCGATCTGGGAATTCGGGATATCCTCACCGTCTTCGCGGTCAGGTTCATTGCCGTGCTGCTTGCCGTCTCGGTCTCGTTCGTCCTTGGGCTGGTCGACCAGTCGCTGTTTTTAAGTGCAATAGGCCGCCGAACCTTGGGCGCCGTTGCCGTCGGCCTGCCGATGATCTTCTGCCTGTTCATCCTTCTGCGCAACGAGGCGCGAGCGCGGGAAGAGACAAGGCAACGCGAATCGGCGGCACGCACGGATTCGTTGACCGGCCTGCCCAACAGGCGCGCCCTAAGGGACCATATAGAAGCGATGATGCGGCAGGAGCCGGCGGTTTCGCATGCCCTCATTCTGATCGAGATCGTCAATATTGCCGATGTCGCCGCCTGCGCGGGCGAGGACTGGAGCGATCTTTTCTGGCCGAGGCTGGCGCGTGAAATCTGCGACAGGGAGGACGGCCTGCTATGCAGCTCCGATACGCCGTGCAGCTTCATGTTCGGCGATACGACGCTTGCGGTCGTCATGCGGGGGATTTCGCTGGAGAAGTCCGAAAGCACAAAACTCATGATGCATCTGCATGACGGGTTGAGCACGTTTTGCCGCTTGGCGGAGGCGGGGCCGGTGCCGCATCTCAAAATCGGTGCGGCGAATCTGGACAGGCTTTCCCGGCAGAACACGGCCTCGTTCCTCAGGCACCTCAGCCTGGCGCTGAAGGGAAGCGATCATCCGGTGCAGATTTTTCCCTTCTCCTTTGCCGAGAAAGCGACACGGGACGAGGCGGTGCGGCAGATGCTGGTCAACTGGATCAAATCCGGCACGCCGCCCATTTGTTATCAGCCGAAATTCGAACTGCGCAATCGTCGCATGATCGGCGCTGAAGCGCTCCTGCGCGCGGTCGATGCGCGGGGGCAGGCGCTATCGCCTTATTATGTGCTGGAGATCGCCGAACGCCATCGGCTGCTGGTGGAATTCGAATGGTCGACGATAGAAGCCGTCGTGCGTGACCTTCGAGACCTGCAGGGCCTTGAGGCGGATTTTCATCTGGCGGTGAATATCTCCGCATCGTCTTTTGCGAGCGCGCATTTCGCAGACCGGGTCGTGGCGCTGCTGCACGAAATGGCGGTGCCGGCGCATCGCCTCTCAATCGAAGTGACGGAGATGAGCAGAATACCGACCACTGACGTCGTACAGCAGAATTTCGACACGCTGATTGCCGCGGGCGTCCGGCTGGCGCTCGATGATTTCGGCACCGGTTATGCCGCACTCACTTTGCTCGCGCGGTTCCCTTTCGAAGAGGTGAAGATCGATCACTGGATGACGTCGAGGCTCGACCAGTCGCGGTTCAGGGAGGCCATCGCGCTCGCTTTCGAGAGCGCCGAGCGCTATGGTGCGAAGCTGGTGACGGAAGGCATAGAAACCGAGGAACAGAGCCGGCTCCTCATGCAGATGGGCATTCGCTTCGGGCAGGGTTATCTTTATTCCCCAGCCGTACCGCTTGCGCGATTGCAGCCGCGCAGGGCTTGCGCTTAGCGCGGAGGCCAATGGCGGTCAGGGGTGAATTCGGTGACCGCTGCATTGAATGTTTTCCCGGTCTGTGCTGGGAAACTCCTTCGGTCGCAACGGCGCAAACGCTGTCGAATGCGCGCGTGAAGGCCTCAATACGATCGACGCGAAGTAAGATCGACAATAGGTTCGGCGGCTTCCTCGGAGGTCGCCGGACGGAGAGGGGATGCACTGCAAACCCGGCCTCGTCAGCCCGCCATCGCATCCTCATATTCGCTGGAAAGCAGCAGCCATTGCTCTTCCGCATCGGAGAGCTTTGCAGCCGCCTCACCACGTTCCTTCACTTTCTGGGCAGCCTTCGCAGGGGCCTTTTCATAAAGGGCCGGGTCCGACAGCTCCTTGTCGAGCGACTGAATCACTTTCTCAAGCTTTGCCGTCAGGGATTCGATTTCATTGATCTTTTTCTTGAGCGGCGCGAGCTGGGCGCGCTTTTCCGCGTTGGCCTTTCGTTGATCGGCCTTGGATGCCTGATCGGGGACGGCGTCGGTCTTGTCTTCCTTCTTCCTGCCAGAGGAAACGACGATATCGCGATATTCCTCCATGTCGCCTTCGAAGGTCTTGACCGTGCCGTCGGCCACCAGCCACAGCCGGTCGACCGTCGCCTCGATCAGGTGGCGGTCGTGCGAGATGAGGATGACTGCGCCGCTATAATCGTTCAGCGCCTCGATCAGCGCCCGACGGCTGTCGATGTCGAGGTGGTTGGTCGGTTCGTCGAGGATCAGCAGGTTCGGCGCATGGAAGGCCGCAAGCCCCATCAGCAGGCGGGCTTTTTCGCCCCCGGACAAGTCCTTCGCCGCTGTCGCCATTTTCTCCGTCGCAAGCCCCATCTGGGCGACACGGGCGCGCACCTGCGCTTCGGGCGCCAGCGGCATCAGTTTGCGCACATGTTCGACCGGCGTTTCATCCGGCACGAGGTCATCCAGCTGGTGCTGCGCGAAGAAACCGATCTTGAGCCCGGGAGCAACGCGAAGATCGCCCGCCTGGGGGGCAAGCCGGCCGGAGATGAATTTCGCGAAGGTGGATTTACCGTTGCCGTTCGAGCCGAGCAGCGCGATGCGGTCGTCATTGTCGATCCGCAGATTGAGCTGCTTCAGGATCGATTTGCCCGGCTCATAACCCACAGCACCGCCATTGATGGCGACGATGGGGGAGGCGGGCTGCTTTTCCGGCTCGGGAAATGTGATCGGCTGGACATGATCCTCGATCACGGCGGCCACGGTGCCCATGCGCTCCAGCGCCTTGATGCGGCTCTGCGCCTGGCGCGCCTTGGTGGCCTTGGCACGAAAACGATCGATGAAGCTTTGCAGATGCTTGCGCGCGGCGTCGTTCTTCGCCTTCGCTTTCATCTGCAATTCGTCGGCCTCGGCCTTCTGCCGCTCGAACTGGTCGTAACCGCCGCGATAGAAGGTCAGCTTCTTCTGGTCCAGATGCACGATGGAATTGACGGCGTTGTTGAGAAGATCGCGGTCGTGGCTGATGATGATGACAGTGTGTGGATACCGCCGGATATAATCCTCCAGCCAGAGCGTGCCTTCGAGGTCGAGATAGTTGGTCGGCTCATCGAGGAGCAGCAGGTCGGGTTCGGCAAACAGCACGGAGGCGAGCGCAACGCGCATGCGCCAGCCGCCGGAGAAGGAGGAGGCGGGGCGAAGCTGCGCCTCGTGATCGAAACCGAGGCCGGCAAGAATGCTGGAGGCGCGCGCTTCGGCCGAATGGGCGTCGATGTCGACAAGCCGCATCTGGATTTCGGCGATCCGGTGTGGATCGGTTGCGGTCTCTGCTTCCGCCAGAAGTGCGCTGCGCTCCTTGTCGGCGGCAAGCACGATGGAAATCAGCGAGTCTTCGGTGCCTGGAGCTTCCTGCGCCACCTGGCCGATGCGCGCCTGCTTCGGGATCGTCACCGAACCGCTTTCCGCCGAGAAGTCGCCGGTGATGACCCGGAACAGGGTGGATTTGCCGGCGCCGTTGCGGCCGACAAGGCCCGCCTTCACACCGGCGGGAAGCGTCACGCTGGCATGGTCGAGAAGCAGACGCCCGGCGATGCGGGCGGAAAGATCGGTAATCGTAATCATGGCGCCGTTTTGGCCGAACTGTTTGGCCAAGGCAAGAGCGCCCGCGCCACATCGCGCGAGATTAAACGGTCAATCGCCGAGCTGCACCAGATAGCTGTTGCGGCTATGCTGCGCCACCTCCCGCGAATAACCGACGACGCAATTGCGTGCGCCGCAGCGGGCCGAAAGCAGCGCGAGTTCGGCATGGCCGAAAAATTCGGCGGGCGTGGCGGTGCCATCCACTTCTGCGACGCCGATCGACACCGTCAGATGTTCGCCATCGCCGCCAGCGGTCGCAAAGCGCAACGCCTCCACGCTCTGCCGCAGCCGCTCGGCAATGGCCTCGGCCGTGTTTTGCGATACGCCGGCAAACAGAAATGCGAATTCATCACCGCCGATACGGGCGACGAAATCGTCTTTCTTGATGGTTTTGCGAAACAGGGCGGCGAGACGTCGTAATGCCTTGTTGCCGGCGGACGAGCCGTATTTGCCGTTGATCTCCCGGAAATGATCGATATCCAGCAGCACGAGCGAGGTGGCGGATGCAGCCCGGTCCTTTGAAAAAAGAAGGTCCAGCTTTTCGAGAAAGGCGGCCCGGTTTGGTAGAGCCGTCAGCGCGTCGCGCAACGAGGCGACCTGAAGCTCGCCCCGGTTTCTTTCAACCTCGCGGATTTTCACCAGTCCCATGGCGATGAAATTCCGAAGGCTCGTCTGCTCTTCGTGGATGTCGCCCAGCAAATCGACCAAGCGCTCCGCTGCGGACCGCTCGCCATCCTCATCCTGCTCAAGGCTGGCCAGGAAAGTCTCTGTGCGTCGAAGGCTTGCATCAAGCCGCGCGGAAATCTGCGTCAGTGTATCGAGGGCCTCGCTTGCCATCTGTTCGGCTTCGATGCGCGAAAAGCCGGGCAGATTGTGCCGCTGGCCGATGAGGTCGATTTCATGCTGCTGCGGCGCATTGCCGAGCGCAAGAATGTCGCGACCCATGGCAGGATTGTGTCCGGACAATATTTCGTAGATCAATTCATAATTGCGCGGCAGAGGCGCAATGTTCATCTTGGCGATGAACTGCGTAATTTTGGTGACGACAAGAGAACTTCGCGCCTGATCACGTTTTTTATCGCCCGCCGATGTCGTCACTGACAGCCCCAATACCGAGAGATTATTATGAATAGACCGGCAATAACCGATTGTTGAATGGTGTTATTCTTACAAGCAACGCTTTAAAATTGATTGAATCAGGGAAAAATTGTTGCGCTGCGAAGTGAAAAATTTCACTTCGCACAGACTCACGGATCACATGCGCTTGTGATCGATTGAATGACAAATCCTGATTTGATTTCATCGCCCGGCCGTTCTTATATCGTTTTATCGATATTGCAGAAGAGGGCAGCCCATGACGACTTCCAGAACGCTTTATTCGCTATGCGGAAGCGATACTTCCCGGCCATTTTCTCCCCATTGCTGGAAAACCGTGCTTTCGCTGGCGCATAAGGGGCTGGATTTCGAGGAGCGGCCTTTACCCTTCACCGTGATCCCGACGGTGGAGGATGGTTTTTCGAAGACCGTGCCGATCCTGCGAGACGGTGACGAGCTGGTGAGTGACAGTTTTGAGATCGCGCTTTATCTGGACGAGACTTACCCGGAGCGCCCGTCGCTGTTCAACGGCGAGGGCGGCAAGGCCATGGCCCGTTTCGTCGAAAGCTGGTCGCAGACGATGCTTCACCCGGCCATTGTCCGTATTGCCGTGCTCGATATCCACAATATGCTGGACGAGCCGGACCGCCGTTATTTCCGCGACAGCCGCACGAAAGCCCTCGGCCGCCCGCTCGAGGATGTGGTGGCGAACCGCGAGGCGGAAATCGCAGCCTTCCCGGCATTGCTTGCGCCGATCCGGCGTATGCTGAGCTTCCAGCCTTTCATCGGCGGCGCATCGCCTCTCTTTGCGGATTATATCGTCTTCGGCGCCCTGCAATGGGCGCGCATTACCACCGGGGCGGATTTGTTCGCCGAAAACGACCCCGTGCGGGACTGGTTCGAAGGTTGTCTCGATCTCTACGATGCGAGAGGCCGCAGTGTGACAGCGGCGTGAAATGTCTGGCATGATCGTCGCAATCTCGTCGATCCCCCTTGTTTTCGGGCCTTTGGGCGGGTAAAGACCGCCCACTTTCTCTGAAGGAAAAGGAAACGGACATATGGCGATTGAACGCACATTTTCGATGATCAAGCCGGACGCAACCAAGCGTAACCTGACGGGCGCGATCACCAAGGTATTTGAAGACAACGGCCTGCGCGTCGTCGCCTCCAAGCGCGTCTGGATGAGCAAGCGCGAAGCCGAAGGCTTCTACGCGGTTCACAAAGAGCGTCCCTTCTTCGGCGAACTCGTTGAAGGCATGACCTCCGGCCCGACCATCGTTCAGGTTCTGGAAGGCGAAAACGCTATCTTGAAGAACCGCGAGATCATGGGCGCCACCAACCCGGCCCAGGCCGCTGAAGGCACCATCCGCAAGACCTTCGCGCTCTCCATCGGCGAAAACTCCGTTCACGGCTCCGACGCTCCGGAAACCGCCGCTCAGGAAATCGCCTACTGGTTCGCCGAAACCGAAATCGTCGGCTGATTCAAAATCTCAACGGCTTGAATCGTCGTTGCAGGCGATTGCACGAAGCTGCTGAAAAGACTCGAAGAAGCGGGGCCGAGAGGCTCCGTTTTTTTGTTTGGATAGGCGGGAAAGGACTAGGCTGCAGCCGCAGTCATTCCACCTTTCTCATTCCTTTGCTTGTCACAGGAATCCAGCCAACGCGCGTCTGCGCGGCGAGAGGAGTCCTTTCGGCCCAAGGACTTGGGCTGACTAGATTCCTGTGACGAGCACAGGAATGAGAAAGGAAAAGTCTTCACGTCATTCATTCCGTCGGGCCTACGATGCCGGGCATCCCTGAACTGGCCGCATATCCGTCGTGCCATCCGGTTTGAACACCTCCGGATTGGGCGTATAGAGTGGGCCGACCACCAGCGGCTTGGCGGGAAGAAGCGACTGGTCAGTGTCGGAGCGGATCGTGGTCTCTATGGTCTGCAGAATATCGCCTTCCGGCCCCTTGATGCGGATGGTGACCTTATAGGGCCGGTCCTGCTTCACACATTCCACGGGTGGGCTCTGAACCGTGATCTTTTCGTCTTTCGGAAAAATCTTCTCGCGGCTGGCGAGGTCTGGACCACCGCGCGGGTTTTCGAACGTCGCCTCAATGGTGCTGCCGTCACGAACGGGGGCGATGCGCTGAAGCGTCACCAGATAGGTGGCGATGGCGACGCGGTAGTTAAACACAAACATCCGGCCGGAGATCTTCGCCACCTCACGCGGTTCGTCCCGCTGGCAGCCGGAAAGGGCGAGCATCCCTGCAATCGTCAGCAATGGAAGGGCGATTCCTTTCATGTTTGCGCCTCCTTTTTCCGATGATAGTGCCGGCTGGCCTTCCGTCGGTTGCCGCACACCGCCATATCGCACCAGATACGGCTTCTGTTCTTGCTGCGGTCGATGAAAAGCCAGCCGCAATTGCCACAGATGCGCAGCCGTTCCCGTGTCTCGCCGGCAAGCAGCGAGAGGGCGGAATGGGCGGTGGCGTTGCCGAGGTTCTCGGCAAGCGGAAACGTCCGCAGCGCCGTGCCGCAGGCGAAGAGAAGCCCGGCCAGCCTGTCGTCACCATCGTCGTCGCCGGCAATGGCGGCGCGGAAATAATCGTCGACAGCCTCGCGAAGATCGAGAAAAACCGCCTGCTTTTCCGCCTCGGGCGCGATGAGTGTGGGAAACCTGTCACGTTCCGCGCCGAGCTTTGTGGCCGCTTCGGCAAAGGCCGCGATCTGCGCCGGCACGGCAAAACGGTCGACTGTTTTTGCCGCATCCGAGCGCAGGATCACGCTGTTGGCGACATCCAGCGCCAATGCGCCGCCTGCGAAACGATGTTCTGTCCAGCGAAAGGTCATGCCACGTATTATAACTGTCAAAATGAGTTTTAACAGTTATAATAATCGAGGGAGGAAGCGCTTGGCCTATTTCCTGCAACAATTGCTGAATGCCGTGCCGGTCGCCTCGCTTTATGCGGTTCTGGCCTTCGGTTATGCCGTCGCCTTTTCGGTGACCAAACGCGCCGATTTAACCTATGGCGCCATATTCGCCTTTGCCGGCCAGACCTGCCTGTTATTTGCGGATTTCGGCTGGAACCGGCTGTGGCTGGTTCTGCCGGCAACATTGGCGCTCGGGGCGGGGGCAGGCCTGTTCGGCGGGCTGTGGGTGGCGGGGTTTGTCGGCAGGGCGGTGATGCGGCCGCTGGCGCAAGCCTCTCCCAATGCCGTGATCGTCGCCTCCGTCGGCGTGCTGATCGCGCTGACCGAAAGCGCAAGGCTCGCCGCCGATACAAGGCAATTATGGCTGCCGCCGCTGTTATCTCAGCCGGTGCGCTTCTGGGCCGATGGCGGCTTTGCCGTGACCCTGACACCGATGCAGATACTGAACACGGCGGCCTTCTGCCTGCTCATTCTCGCAGGGTCGTTTTATCTTGACCGTTCCGCTTTCGGCAGGCGTTGGAAGGCGGTCTCGGACGATGCTTTTGCCGCCGCTTTATGCGGGGTGAATGCGGGCAGGATATTTCTGCTGTCCTATTGCGCGGCGGGTCTGGTCGCCGCGATCGCCGGTGTGCTAGCCACATTTTATTACGGCACCATGGATTTCGGGGCCGGTCTGGTTTTTGGGCTGAAGGTGGTGCTGATTTCAGCGGCGGGCGGTTATGCCAGTCCGCTCATCTGCGGCCTTGGGGCCGCCGCCGTCGGCTTTGCGGAAACGTTCTGGGTCGGTTACGGACCGGCCGCCTGGCGCGATGCGGTGGTTCTGGCGATGCTGGTCGGCTGGCTGATTGTCATGCGCAGCAGGGTGGAAGCACCCTGAGTCTGGCCCCTAGAGCGCTTTCGCGTTTCTTCGAATCGCGAAAGCGCTCTAACTCTTTGTTTCGTCGCATTTCCGGACGGAAAACCGGGCTCCACTTTTCCTGGAAATGCTCTATCGCCACTTGTCCTTCGCCGTATCGTCGGTCGTCTTTGCCGCCACCCAGTCGCCCGCCGAGCCATCCTTGCCATGTTCCTTTTTCCAGAACGGGGCGGATGTCTTCAAATAGTCCATCACGAAATTCGCGCCATCGAAGGCCGCCTGTCGATGCGATGAAGCTGCGATGACGAGGACAATATTTTCGCCGGTAGCGATCTTGCCGTGGCGGTGGATGGCGGTGAGGCCGAGAAGGCCGAAGCGCTCCATGGCAATCTTGGCGATGCGGGTTATTTCCGCCTCTGCCATGCCGGGATAGTGTTCCAGTTCCAGCGCCGCAAGCGTGCCGCCATCATCCCGGCAGAGCCCGGTGAAGGCCACGACCGCGCCGATGCTCCTGTCCCCTTCCGTCAGCCGGCGGGTTTCTTCCGCAGCGTCGAAATCCTTTGCCTGCACGCGGACTGTCGGCTGCACCCGCTCATCCCCCCGTCATCGGCGGGAAGATGCCGATCTCGCGCGCACCGACGATGCTTTCATCGTGCTCGACATGTTCCTGATTGACGGCGACGCGGATTACATTGGGGAATTCGAAGGCCGCTTCGTAATTTTCACCGCGCGTCGCAAGCCACGCGATCAGCTCGCCGGCGGTGGTGATGGAGGGGGGGATGTCCAGCTCCTCTTCATCCGTGCCGATCTTCTCGCGAACCCAGGCGAAATAAACGATCCGCGTCATCAGTCTTCGTCCACGATGTGTTTCAGGCCGGCCTTGAAGTAATCATAGCCGGTATACATGGTCAACGCCGCCGCGAGCCACAGCAGGGTAATACCCATTTCGGTCGTGTAGGGCAGAACCTTGTCGCCGGCCGGACCGGCAAGAAGAAAGGCGATGGCGACCATCTGGATGGTCGTCTTCCATTTGGCGATGCGGGTGACGGGAACGCTGACCTTCAACGCCGCCAGATATTCGCGCAGGCCCGAGACCAGAATTTCGCGGCAGAGAATGGTGATGGCCGCCCAGAGCGACCAGCCGGCAATGGTGCCATCCGCCGCCATCAAAAGGAGCACGGAGGCGACCAGAAGCTTGTCGGCGATCGGGTCCAGCATGCGGCCGATATTGGAGGTCTGGTTCCAGATACGCGCCAGATAACCATCGAGGAAATCGGTCAGCGAAGCGATGATGAACAGCCACAGAGCCGTCCAGCGCGCGAAATCCGAGCTTTCCAGTTTCCCTTCGACGTAAAAACACAGGACAATGACAGGAACCGCGAAGATGCGGCCATAGGTGAGAAGGTTGGGAATGCTGTATGCGCGCGAAGCCATGGGAAACCTGTCAGTCTGAGATCAACTGTCTTGATGCCGCCGCCAAGGCATAGCGTCAACACGTGATTATGTTTTTTTAGCAGTTCGGTCCCACCGTTCTGCGTCAATCGCTGCCGCTCTCGTGGAAGTGATTGTAAATTTGTCGCGCCACCGTCTCCGAAATGCCGGTAACAGCCATCAGATCGTTGAGGCCGGCGCGGGAAACCGCCTTTGCCGTGCCGAAATGCTGCAGCAGGGAGCGTTTCCGTCCCGGACCGATTCCCGAAATTTCATCCAATGGATTGCGCACCATTTCCTTTTTGCGTCGTGCCCGGTGCGAGCCGATGGCGAAGCGGTGCGCCTCGTCGCGCATGCGCTGGATGAAATAAAGCACGGGGTCGCGCGGCGGCAGAGAGAAATCGGCGCGCCCATCCGCAAAGAAGCGTTCGCGGCCCGCCTCGCGGTCAACGCCCTTTGCGACGCCGATGGCGGTCACGCAGTCGCGAATGCCGAGTTCATCGAGGATGGCCCGCACCGCGGTCATCTGGCCCTGGCCACCGTCGATCAGGATCACATCCGGCCAGGCGGGGAAGGGCAGGTCGGCCGCTTCCTCCGGGGTCGGGACGCGTTCGCGATCCGGCTTGCCTTCTTCTTTCAGCAGGCGCGAGAAGCGACGGGTCATCACTTCGCGCATCATGCCGAAGTCGTCACCGGGGGTGATGTCGGTCGATTTGATGTTGAATTTGCGGTACTGGTTCTTCACGAAACCTTCCGGCCCCGCCACCACCATGCCGCCCACGGCATTGGTGCCCATGATGTGGGAGTTATCGTAAATCTCGATGCGGCGCGGCACATAGGGAAGGTTGAACGTCTCGGCCATGCCTTTCAGCAACCGCGCCTGAGACGAGGTTTCCGCCAGCTTGCGGCCATGCGCCTCACGGGCATTGGCCAGAACATGGTCGGTAATGTCCTTCTTCTCGCCGCGCTGGGGCACGTTGATCGTCACCTTGTGCCCGGCTTTTTCACCGAGGGCAGCCGCCAGGAGTTCCTGTTCTTCGACAGCCTCCGACAGCAGGATCTGCTTCGGCACAGGCTTGTCGTCGTAGAACTGCGCCAAAAAGGCGTTGAGGATTTCCGAGCCGGGCAGGGAAGGGTCGGCCTTGGGGAAATAGGCGCGGTTGCCCCAGTTCTGGCCGGTGCGGAAAAAGAACACCTGAATGCAGGAGATGCCGCCTTCGTGATGGATGGCGAAGACATCCGCCTCCTCGATGCCGGCGGGATTGATGCCCTGATGGCTCTGGACATGGGAAAGTGCGGCCAGCCGGTCGCGATAGACGGCGGCGCGCTCGAAATCGAGATCCTCGGCCGCCTCGTTCATCTGCCGCGCAATCGCGGTCTTGACGCTCTGGCTCTTGCCGGACAGGAAATCCTTGGCTTCCTTGACAAGTTCTTCATACCCCTGATCGCTGATCTCATGCGTGCAGGGGCCGGAACAGCGCTTGATCTGGTAAAGAAGACAGGGACGCGTGCGGGTTTCGAACACGCTGTCCGTACAGGTACGGATCAGGAAGGCGCGCTGCAGCGAATTGATCGTACGGCCGACAGCGCCGGCGGACGCAAAGGGGCCGAAATAATCGCCCTTGCGCGCCCGCGCACCGCGATGCTTGAAGATCGCCGGGGCACGATTGTCGGCGGTGATGAGAATGTAAGGAAACGACTTGTCGTCGCGCAAAAGCACATTAAAGCGCGGCCGCAAGCGCTTGATCAGATTCGCTTCCAGAAGAAGCGCCTCTGTTTCCGTGCGGGTGGTGACGAATTCCATATGCGCGGTCAGCCGCACCATCTGGGCAATGCGGTTGGAATGCACGCGGCCCTGCGCGTAATTGCCGACACGCTTCTTCAACGAGCGCGCCTTGCCGACATAAAGAACGTCGTTCGCCTCGTTGAACATGCGATAGACGCCCGGCGCATTCGGCAGGTGTTTGACGAATTCGCCGATCAGATCCATGCCCTTCAGGCCGGATTCATTCTTCCAGCCCGCATTCCAGTCCATGCCGGCAACGTCGCTCGATGCCTCGGCCGCATCGGTCACGGCAAGGTTTGCATCGTCGTCTTCGTCGTCGGTTTCATCGAAGAGAATACCGCCGTCAGGCAGCTTCTTTCCGTTCATTCATTTATCTCCGCCACGTCAGGGGTTTCCCAGCCGAGGTGCTGGCCGCCATCGAGCGCGATCATTTGTCCGGTGACCGACGGCGTGTCGTAAAGAAAGCGAATCGTCTGCCCGAACTCGTCCGGCGCAGGACCACGCTTTAATATAAGGCCGTCGATCTGCGCCTGAAAGTCCTCGGGCGCCTGTCTTTCGCTTTTGAAGGTGGGACCCGGCCCGATGGCATTGACCCGCACCCGTGGCGCGAAGCTTTGTGCCATGGTTTGTGTTGCGGTCCAAAGGGCCGATTTCGAAAGCGTATAGGAATAAAAACGCGGGGTCAGCGCAAGCACGCGCTGGTCGATTATATTGACGATCAGCCCGGATGTATCCGCAGGCAATTGCTCGACGAAGGCGGCGGCGATGAGGGAAGGGGCCCGCACATGAACCGCAAAATGCGCATCGAACACATCAGGATCGGGCGTTTCCGCCGAATCCTTCAGAAAAACCGAGGCATTGTTGACGACGACACCAATCGGCCCGAGGGCTGAGGCGGCCTTTTCGACAAGCGTCATTGTTGACGCAGATTGTGTCAGGTCCGCCTGAACGGCTACGGCCTTGCCACCTTTCCGCCTTATTTCGTTAGCGAATTCCTCCGCCTGTGCCATCGATTCATTGGCGTGGACGGCAATCGCAAAGCCGTGGGCTGCGAGATCGGTGGCGATTGCCCGCCCCAGCCGGCGGGCGGCCCCCGTTATCAAGACTGTCTTCGGTATATGTTCTTTCACGACGGACCTGCATTTGCTCATATATTCCCTATGTGCTGGATATAGATGCAAATCGCAAGCTGTCACGCATCCCCAAAAGAATTGGGCGATTTTTTATTCGCAATGCAATTTCGGTTTAATTTGAATATAACTAAGTTTAAAGGCGATCTATTGCTGGTTAGGTTTCTGTTAGGGTTAATAAACTCCTTGTGGCAATTGGGCAACGTCTAATTCTAGTCACGCCGCTGCCCCAAACAATTCACATTTTGGCTCTTTGATCTCCGCATTCTCCTATCAAATTCAGTTTCCAGAGGGGCGATTAACCCGACGAGTTTACACCGCGTCTGAGAACAATGTTTTGAGTACAGAGCGGTCCTGAAAGGAGAATAGCATGCGTATTTTCGTAGCAACCCTTATGGCTTCGACCATGGCAGTGGCCGGCTTTTCGGCTGCTCACGCCGCTGACGCCGTAAATGAAGTGCCACAGGCACCGGTGTCCTACGACCAGCCAGCACCGGTCAAGGATTGGTCCGGCGCCTACCTCGGTGGTACGGTCAACTATGACTGGGGCCGTTTCAGCTCCAGCAATGACGGCCGTGACGCCAAGGGCTTCGGCGGCGGCCTGTACGGCGGTTACAACATGCAGAACGGCCAGATCGTTTACGGTGGTGAAGCCGACATCAATCTCGGTGACGAGAAGGGCTCTGCCGGTACGGTTGCCGGTAACGCCATCGAAGGCAAGCAGGGCGTCAACGGCTCGCTGCGTGCCCGCGTCGGTTACGACATGAACCCGTTCCTGCTCTACGGCACGGCCGGTCTGGCAGTTTCCGATAACAAGGTGCGTGACGCGACCTCCAAGGACAGCGCCACCGCTCTCGGTTACACTGTTGGTGCCGGTGTGGAAGCCATGGTGACCGATAACATCACCGCCCGTCTGGAATATCGCTATAGCGACTACCAGAAAAAGGACTACGGTCTCGACTCCGGCGCCTTCTCGCGTGGTTTCGACGATCACTCCGTCAAGGCCGGTATCGGCGTCAAATTCTGATCCTTTTCGGATCGGTCAAAGAAAAGCCGGGGTTTACGCCTCGGCTTTTTTGTTTTTTGGCATAGGGCCAGAATAACGTCCGGCGATCAGGCCGGGCGTTGTTCGAGTCAAAGCCTCAAGCGGCGGCCTTCATTTCCGCATAGGCCTCGAAACGCTTGCCGAAGGTTTCAGGCCAAGCCGCCAGAGCATCGCGTCCTTCGGCCCATTCCCCGGCGAAACGCAGGTCGAGATAACCGATCATCGCGGCAAGGGCGAAATGGCCGCCATGCAGCTTCTTGCCGGTTTTCGGCAGGTTTGCATTGAGATAATCAAGTCCGCGAACCACCTTGCTCCACTGCTTGTCGATCCATGGCTGGTGGATCTTATCTTCCGGGCGAAAACGACGCTCGTAAACGATGGCCAGCAGGCAATCCATGATGCCGTCGCACAGCGCTTCTAGAATTTCCACATCCGTACGCTTGCCGTTCTTTTTCGGGTAGAGCTTGCCGCCCGAAAGACGGTCGAGATAATGCATGATCGCCACACTGTCATAGACCGAGCCGCCTTCATCCAGAAGCAGGACCGGAATCTTGCCGAGCGGATTGTTGTCCATCAGCGTTGCCGGCTCGGCACTGGTATCGACACGCACGGAGGTAATGTCGATGCCAAGGTGGCGCGCGGCCATACGTACCTTGGCGGAGTAGGGGGAGGCGGGCGAGTAGAGCAGTTCCATGGTCGGGTCCTGTGGGTTGTCGTCTGTGGACTGGATTAGTCTATAAGACTGCATAGCGGTTTTATGTCTGGAAAATATGTAGAAGAACGCAACAGGGAATATCCGATGCGCGCTAGCGAATGGGGATGATTTCCGTGGTGTTGGCGCGGCAGCCCTTGCGGTCAAGCTCGGGGCAGTCGCGGAATGTCATGTCTCTGTTAAGGCAGATGCGCACTTCCTCAAGGCGCCTGCCGTCGCAACTGATGGAGATGCCGCGTTTCGACAGGCCGGGATTGGCGTCGGTGAAGGCGGTTTCTATGGCGTCGGCGGAGAGAGTGGTGGCCTCGGCGCCCGAGGCGATCTTTTTCGGCAGCCGGATGGCTTCGAAGGCGGCTCGTGTCGCCGAAAAATAGTCTCGCTGCGACAGGCCGGAGCAGGAGCCGTGCTTGCGCCACTGGTGGCCGATCAGGCCCATGGACGGCATGATGTCGAACAGCGGGCGGCCGATAGCGTCCGGAACACGGTCGGGTTCGCCGCTTCGACAGAATTCAGGGTAGCCGTTTTCGTTCTGTGGCCACAGCCCATGCACCACGAAACCGTAACGCCTGTCGCTGCCGCATTGCTGGCGGTTGCCCGAGCCTTCGGAGCTGGCGCAGAATGCCGGTGACCAGGAGAGCGACAGCACGTAAAAATCGAACCCGTCTCCACGGGGCGCAGGGTTTTTACCTGTCGCCTGTTGGAAAACTTCCCGCCCTTGAGCGTCCGGCCGGGAATTGCCGGCGGTTTGCGATTGGGATTGTGTCTGCCGGTTGCTGGCGGGGCTGGTCGGCACCGGATTTCCCCGCGCGAACCACAACGCGGCGAGCGATAGAAGGCCCAGGGCGATGAAACCGGCATAACGCTTCATTCCGTGTACGTTCTCCGGAAAGTGGACGACCTCACATCGCCGGCGGGCGACGATCCGGTCTTACATCAACTTGTGAACGGGGCAAACCGCCAATCTTTGATGAAAAGGTTGAAAGCTTTGCCGCATAACGAATAAAGTCAAACGAATCTTCCGCAAAAGACGGAACGGGGCGGGGTGAAGCTGGGGGAAATTGGCGGGCATGACCGCATGAAATTCAAGAAATATATCTGGCCCGTCGTTGGCTTTACGACGATCGGTTTTTCCGCATGGTTGCTTTTTCACGAACTGCGCGGGCTGTCGCTCGATGATCTCTGGGACAGCCTGAAAGCCATTCGCGTGCGGGACTGGCTGTGTTCGGGCCTTGCAACCCTGCTGGCCTATGCCGCGCTCGCCGGTTACGACCGTATCGCGTTGCAGCATCTTGGCCGCAAGGTGAACTGGTTCTTCATCACGCTTACCTCTTTCACCACCTATGCGCTTTCCCACAATGTCGGGGCCTCGGTATTCTCGGGTGCCGTGGTGCGATATCGGGCCTATACGTCCAAGGGGCTGAGTGTGGCGGAAGTGGGCGTGCTCGTCGGCCTCTGCTCGTTCACCTTTCTCATCGGCACGATCATGCTGATCGGGCTGGTGCTGCTTTACGAGCCTGACATCACCGAACGGTTCACCGGCATTTTGCCGGTCGAAGCCTCCACCACGACAGGCGTCGTGCTGCTGCTATTCGTCAGCCTTTATGTTCTCGGCAGCCTGCTCAGGCTGAAGCCTCTTAAAATCGGCTCCTTCGTGCTGCCTTACCCCGCACCGAAGCTTGTTGCGCAGCAGCTCGTCATTGGCCCGATCGAACTGATCGGCGCGGCCGGCATCATCTATTTCGCGCTGCCGGAAGCCGGAAATCCCGGTTATATGGTTATTCTCGGCATATTTCTGGTTTCCTTCTCGGCGGCGCTCATCTCGCACGCCCCGGGCGGACTGGGGGTGCTGGAACTGGTCTTCGTCACCGGCCTGCCGGACATGAACCCCGCGGACGTCATCGCGGCGCTTCTGGTCTTCCGCCTGTTCTACCTCATTATTCCCTTCATCATGGCCCTGTTTGTGATCCTGTTCTTCGAACGGTCACAGCTTGCGCAGGCGCAGAAGCGGGAAGGGCTGAGGTAGCCCTCTCAATTATCTTCCGCTTTTTCTTCGCCGCGCAGCCAGAAGGCGCGCTGCGAAGCGAACCTGTCCTGCGCCAGCGTCGTCTTCAGGTAGGGCAGCAACGTGTGCAGCTCTTCCTTCAGCGTATAGGGCGGGTTGACGATGATGAGGCCGGAGCCGCTGAGGCCATCCAGGCGGTCGCTTTTGACGGAAAGTTCCGCGCACAGCATCTTGGGAATATCGAAGGATTGCAGCCGCTCGTGGAAATCCTTGATCGGCGCGCCTTTCTTTAAGGGATACCACAGGCAATAGGTGCCGGTGGAAAAACGCCGATAGGCCTTGTTCAAACCGTCGGCTAGACGCTGATATTCATTCTCAAGCTCGAAGGGCGGATCGACGAGGATCAGGCCTCGCTTTTCCTTCGGCGGCAGATGCGCGCCGAGCGACAGCCAGCCGTCCAGCTCGGTGACACGCACCTGATAGTCCCCCTCGAAAAGACGCGCGAGCGCCCGGCTGTCATCCGGGTGCAGTTCCATGGCCGAAAGCCGGTCCTGCGGACGGAACAGCATGCGCGCGAGTTTCGGTGAGCCGGGATAATATTGGATGCCGCCTTCCGGGTTCAATTCCTTCACGGCGGCAAGATAGGGTTCCAGCAATTCGGCGATGGGTGCGGGCAGGTCGGCTTCCATCAGCTTGCCGATGCCGGTCTGCCATTCGCCCGTCTTCTGCGCCTCTTCGGAGGTGAGGTCGTAAAGGCCGATGCCGGCATGGGTGTCCAACACCCGAAACGCCTTTTCCTTGTTCTGGAGATAACGCACGAGGCGGGCGAGAACGGCATGTTTGAGGACATCCGCGAAATTGCCGGCGTGATAGATGTGGCGGTAGTTCATGGATGTGTCTCGCTTGCCGTTTACCCGGACGGATGGCCAGGATGAATATTCTTGATGGACGTCACTTCGGCCTTTTTGCCGCATCGTTGATGCAATATACAAAAGCCATGAACGTTGCGACCCCGATTTCCGCTGAAAAAGCCGCCCCGAAGACCGAAGTCCGTATTGGACACACGGTCTGCCCGCATGACTGTCCGAGCGCCTGCGCGCTGGAGGTCGATATCAATGCCGGCCGCATCGGCCGTGTGCGCGGCGCCAATGCCAATACATATACCGCCGGCGTCATCTGCGCCAAGGTGGCGCGTTATTCCGAGCGCATCTACCATCCCGGCCGTCTACTGACGCCGAAGCGCCGCAAGGGTGCAAAAGGGGCCGGCGACTGGCAGGAGATTTCCTGGGAAGCGGCGCTGGACGAGGTGGCCGACGCTTTCGTCAAAGCCGAAGCCCGGCACGGTGCCGAGGCCATCTGGCCCTATTTTTACGCCGGCACGATGGGGCAGGTGCAGCGCGATTCCATCGAACGCCTGCGCCACGCCAAGAAATATTCCGGCTTTTTCGGTTCGATCTGCACCAACATGGCCTGGACCGGTTACGTGATGGGCACCGGCGCCTTGCGCGGCCCCGATCCGCGAGAAATCGCCAAGGCCGATGTCGTCGTCATCTGGGGCACCAATGCGGTGGCCACCCAGGTCAATGTCATGACCCATGCGGTGAAAGCCCGCAAGGAACGTGGCGCAAAGATCGTCGTTGTCGATATCTATGACAATCCGACCATGAAACAGGCGGATATGCGCCTGGTCGTTCGCCCTGGCACGGATGCAGCTCTTGCCTGCGCCGTCATGCACATCGCCTTCCGCGACGGTTATGCCGACCGTGATTACATGGCGCGTTTCGCCGACGATCCGGCCGGGCTCGAAGCACATCTGACCTCGAAGACGCCACAATGGGCATCCGAGATCACCGGTCTTTCCGTGGAAGAGATCGAGGCTTTCGCGCGGCTCGTCGGTACAACGAAAAAGACCTTCTTCCGGCTGGGCTACGGTTTTGCCCGCCAGCGCAACGGTGCGGTCGCCATGCATGCGGCGCTTTCCATCGCCACGGTTCTCGGCTCCTGGCAATATGAGGGCGGCGGTGCGTTCCACAATAATGGTGATATCTTCCGTCTCAACAAGGCGGAGCTGATGGGAACGGCCTATGCTGACCCCGACGTGCGCCAGCTCGACCAGTCGCAGATCGGCCGCGTACTGACAGGGGACGCAGAAGCGCTGCGCCATGGCGGCCCGGTAACGGCGCTGCTCATCCAGAACACCAATCCCGTCAATGTCGCGCCCGAACAGCGGCTGGTGAAGCAGGGCTTTCTGCGTGACGATCTCTTCGTTGCCGTGCACGAGCAGTTCATGACGGAGACGGCCGATCTGGCCGATATCGTGCTTCCCGCCACCATGTTTCTCGAACATGACGACATCTACCGCGCTGGCGGCCAGAACCATATCCTACTCGGCCCGAAGCTGGTGGAGCCGCCGGAAACGGTGCGCACCAATCTCTTCGTCATCGAAGAACTGGCAAAACGCCTCGGTGTCGACCATATGCCGGGCTTCGGCCTTTCGGCTCGCGACCATGTGGACCGTATGCTGAAAATCAGCGGCTGGGGCGATTTCGAAACTTTGGCCGAAGAGAAGTGGATCGATGCGCAGCCGCCTTTCGAGGTCGCGCATTATCTGGAGGGCTTTGGTTATGGCGACGGCAAATTCCGTTTCAGTCCCGACTGGGCAACGGGGCCTTCTCCCAACAAGCCCCCGAAAAACATCGGTGTCATGGGACCGGTGTCCGAGTTTCCGAAATTTCCGGATCAGGTCGATGTCATCGAGGTTGCGGATGCGGACTATCCCTTCCGGCTGGCGACGTCACCGGCGCGCAACTTTCTGAATTCCACTTTCGCGGAAACCAAAACTTCCGTGCAGAAGGAAGGTCGTCCGGAATTGATGGTCTGTCCCGAGGATGCAGCCCGCAACGATATTGCGGATGGCGATATCGTCCGCATCGGCAATACACGCGGCGAGGTCCGCCTCCATGCGAAGATCGTGGAGGGCGCAAGGCCGGGTGTGCTGATTGCCGAAGGGCTGTGGCCGAACAAGGCGCATCTGGACGGCGAGGGCATCAATGTTCTGACCGGCGCCGATGCCGTTGCACCTTATGGCGGCGCGGCATTCCACGACAACAAGGTTTGGCTCCACCGCGACGATGAGAGCCGCGAGGCTTGATATTGCGCCGCAACACGGGCAGGCTGAACTCTCACGACAGGCAAGGACATATCCGGTGACACAGACGCAGGCGAAAAACATTCCGGCAGACGCGGATGCCGGCAGAATCCGGCTGGTGGAAAAGGAAACCGTCTGGAAGGGCTTTGTGCACATGCAGAAGCTCGTTTTCGACCAGCGCATGCCGGATGGCAAAACCATCCGCATCGTCCGGGAAGTCCACGACCACGGCAGCGCGGCTGCCATTCTCCTTTATGACCCGAAGCGCGACAGCGTGGTGATGGTGCGCCAGTTCCGCCCTGCCGCTTTCGTGAACGGCGATCCGAGCTTCATGATCGAGGTGCCGGCAGGGCTTCTCGATGACGACGATGCCTCCGATGCCATTCGCCGCGAGGCGATGGAGGAATCCGGCTACGCTGTCGAAAAGGTCGATTATCTGTTTGATATGTATGCGAGCCCCGGCACGCTGACGGAGAAGGTCAGCCTCTTCGTCGCGCGCATCGACCTCGACGTGCAGGCCGGCAACGGCGGCGGGCTGGAGGACGAAGGCGAGGATCTGGAGGTTCTGACCTATGGTCTAGACGAGGCCTTCGGAATGATCGCCTCGGGCGAAATCACCGACTCCAAGACGATCATTCTGCTGCAATGGGCGATGTTAAATCGCTGCCTCCTAAACAAGAGCTGATCAGCGCCGACCCTTAAAGATGCGGACAAGTTAGCCTATTTAACGCTGTAAGTATTGTTGAGGCTACCGGTCTTCGCGTCCAGAAATTTCAGTTCCGTTCCACTGCCCACGACGACTTTGTTGCATTCCTTGAATTTCATCGACTTGAATTCGGAACACAAGGTATCGTTCTTGAACGTCCAACTGAGGTCGCCCGAGGTTTTGCCTTCGATGGAAAACTTGCCCTTGCCATTGGCGTCATAAGTAGCAGTAAAAGTATCACCTTTCTTGGTCTTCGTTGTGAGCGTCTTTCCGGCGGTGGCTGTGATGAATTCAGCCTTGGTCGCAAATTTCTCGGCTGCAAATACCGGAGCCAGCATCGCGGAGGAGATGGAGAATGCTGTCACGTAAAAAGCGGAAACAATACAAATTGATTTCATCATAAATATCCAAATTTTTTTAGTGAGAATAACTTGAATAATAATTTCTGAAACAGATTGCTTAACAACTATAAAGTAACGCCGATGAAAATAAGAAGTCAATCATCGCCCGAACGCGGCTTTTCATGGGAGCGACGATACGGTGTGCGTCTCACCAATATGCGGTGATGTCCGCTGACCATCAGCGAGCGCTCTATGCTGCGCTTCCGTCTCAAAGTTACCGCATGCTAGAACCGTCCCTTGACGCCCATTCCCACGAAAAGCGACTGCATGTCGCCGCCGCCGGCATTGCTGTAAACCGTACCGCTGCCGCTTCCGAAGGATGTCGCGGTTTTGTCACCCCTGCCGAAGCTCGTATATTCGTAAGCGCCATCCAGATAGATTGAGGCATTCTCGGTCAGGTTATAAGCGATGCCAGCTTTTGCCCCGAACATGCCGCCAATATCGAATTTATCGGTGAAGCGGATGGAGCGCATCCAATGGTCGTCGGTTGCCTTGGCATAGACCATTGCGCCCCCTTCCACTCCGGCGTTCAGCGACCAGTTGCCGAATTTGCGTCCGCCGGTCAGGTTGCCGTAAAATACGGGGATTTGCTGCCGGTAGGTAATCGCCTTTTCACCGTTGCCAAAATCCCCGACGTAATTTCGAAAGCCGCGCGAGCTATAGATGTAACTCCCGCCATATGACGACCATTGTACGTCTGTGTAACGAAAGCCTATACCTGCGCTGAGATGTTGCAGCGGGTCCTCCAGGAGAGTTCTGTTCAGTTCGATGCTTCCGGTCAGGTAGTGATCAAGTCGGGTGTCACCATGCTGCGAGCGGTGGCTCCATCCTTCCTTGGACGTATCTTTATAATAAGGATACAGCCAGTCATAATCGGTCATGTAGCCGTCACCGGCAAAGCCGATTCGCCCTTCCGTCTTGATCCGCCAGTCGGGCGAGAGCTCCAGGCCGAGCGATCCGCGCAGGGCCATAGCATTCGTCGTTTTCCAGTCGAGTTGACTGTTTTTATGGCTTCCGCTGTAGAGAGTCTCGGTGGCCTTGATGTTAAGAACGCCTGCATCTAGCGAGGCGGTAATGCCGCCCGGTTCCGCCATTGCTGGCACGGTCGTGCTGATGGCCAAGGCGGCCGAGAGCGGCAGTGAAAATCTCGAAAATGGCATAATCGCTCCTGAATGACCGGAGAGCCTGAAATGAAAGGCCGTTGATGCCATTAAAGATGATTATGGTAAATAATCGGTTTATTCGGCATAAATTACAATATTAAGAATTTTGTAATTTAGTAATAAATAAGTTAAAAGACGGATATCAGGCTTTGAGGTTCGGATTTAATCTCGTCGTCAGCGAATATAGTCTTGCTGTCTTCCATTCGAACCTTGCCTTCGGCAAGCCGCTTCAACGCCAGTGGGTAGAGCTGGTGCTCGACGGTTAGAATGCGTGCCGCAAGCGTATCGGCCGTATCGTCGGAAAGCACCGGCACCGCGCCTTGCGCGATGGTCGGGCCTTCATCCATGCCTTCGGTGACGAAATGCACGGTGCAGCCGGAAATTTTCATACCGCTGTCGATGGCACGCTGATGGGTGTGCAGGCCGGGGAAAAGCGGCAGCAGGGAAGGGTGGATATTGATGATGCGGCCTTCATAGGGGGCAATGAAATCCCCAGATATCAGCCGCATGTAACCGGCAAGGCAGATGATATCAGGCGCAATCTCGCCAAGTGCCGCCAGAATGGCGCCTTCGTGCTCGGCCTTGCTGGGATAAGTCTTGCGCTCGAAGACCAGCGTCGGAATACCGAGATCGCGTGCCTTTTGCAGCCCGCCCGCAGACGCCTTGTCCGAGATCACGCAGACGATTTCCGCCGGAAAATCCGCCGCCTGACAGGCCTTGGCCAACGACACCATATTGGAGCCGCTGCCGGAAATGAAAACGACGACGCGTTTGCGGCCGGACGGGAAGGCGGCGCTCATCATAGGCCGAGAGCGCCCTTGTAGATGGTGCCATGCGCGCCTTCTTCGCGGGCGACCATGCGGCCGAGCGGGAAGACGGTTTCGCCTTCGGCGGTCAGAACCTCTGTGACCTTTTCGGCATTTTCAGCCGAAACGACGACGATCATGCCGACGCCGCAATTGAAGGTGCGCAGCATTTCATTGGCTTCAACACCGCCGGTTTTCGCGAGCCAGGAGAAGACAGCGGGAAGCTTGATCGCGCCGAGATCGATTTCGGCGGCGAGATGCTTTGGCAGAACGCGCGGAATATTCTCCGGAAAACCGCCGCCGGTAATGTGCGCCAGCGCCTTCAGTGCGCCGGTTTCGCGGATCGCCTTCAAAAGCGGCTTCACATATATGCGGGTCGGTGTCAGCAGCGCTTCGCCAAGCTTCTTGCCGTCGGCAAAGGGAGCGGGAGCGCTCCAGTCGAGACCGGAGATCGATACGATCTTGCGCACCAGCGAAAAGCCGTTGGAGTGAACGCCGGAAGAGGAGAGGCCGAGAATGACGTCGCCTTCGGAAATGTCGCCGGCCGGCAGAAGCTGGCCGCGTTCGGCCGCACCCACGGCAAAGCCAGCAAGGTCGTAGTCGCCATCGGAATACATGCCGGGCATTTCAGCGGTTTCGCCGCCGATCAGCGCGCAGCCGGATTCGCGGCAGCCCGCGGCAATGCCGGAAACGATGGCCGCACCCTGGTCAGGGTCGAGTTTGCCGGTGGCGAAATAATCGAGGAAGAACAGCGGCTCCGCGCCCTGAACGACGAGATCGTTGACGCACATGGCGACGAGGTCGATACCGACGGTGTCGTGGTAGTCAGCATCGATGGCGATCTTCAGCTTGGTGCCGACGCCGTCATTGGCGGCCACCAGAACCGGATCGGTGAAACCAGCCGCCTTCAGATCGAACAAGCCGCCGAAGCCGCCGATTTCGCCATCCGCACCGGGACGCCGCGTGGAACGCACCGCCGGTTTGATCTTCTCGACCATCAGGTTGCCGGCGTCGATATCCACACCCGCATCGCTATAGGTAAGACCGTTCTTGCCCGACTGGCTCATGACTCTCGTCTCCGCTGGTTCCTTTGGCGTCGCCATTCGCACGGGACGGGGCCTGATGCAAGGGTTTCAGTGGCAAAAGCTCCGGTTTTTAACGGCTTTGGCGGGGCTAGCCGGATTGGGTGCTCACGATGGCTGCGGCGCGACGCGACAGACGAGATTGAGCAGGCCGTCATTGGACGTATCGGAATTTTTCTCGATCTGCCGTCCGTTCTCGCCATAACGGGCGACCACCTCGAAGCCCGCATCCTGCAACTGGCGGGTCTGGGCGGCAAGGTCGATGAAATAAAACAAGCCGCTCCAGCGGTGCGCCTGATCCGCGAGAATGGCGTATTCCGGTGTTCGCCGTGTCGAAGGTTGCAGGCGCAGATAGTTGATCCAGCTTTGCGGATGCAGCGAATTCACCACCTCACGCGGGTGCCAGGAACGTCGGTGCAGCGGCATGCCGCCGGCCCGCTTCCATTCGCGATTGTGAAACGAAAAGATGAAATATCCGCCGGGTGCGAGAATGCTTCGCACGGCATGGATGATGGCAAGCCGGTCCTCATGGTCGAAGGCGCTTAAAATTGCGAGCGCGCCGAGCACGCAATCGAAACGCTCCGCGCCGAACTGGCCGATCGCCCGCACATCCATGTCGAGAAACGTGGCGGCGGGAAAATTGCGCCGCGCCAGCGCAAGCATCGGCTGCGAACGGTCAATGCCGATATAATCTTCCACCAGCGGCAGAAGCGGCTTCGTGGTTCTTCCGGTGCCGACGCCGAGGTCAAGCAGCCGCTTGCCCGCATAGGCATGGCGGAACTGATCGAGAATGATGCGTTCGGCCGGGTAAAGCTGCTGGTTGTCATACCATTCGGCAACTTCGGGATTATCGAAGAGACCGGCATTATATTCCGCGATGCCATTTTCGCTGCTGTTCTGCATCGTGCCCCCGGTCGCCGGATACGAAAGAGCGCCGCTGGCTCTCCCGGCAATATTTGATAGTTGTCTAATATTTACCGCCGGTCAACCTGCCGTTGCGAGGGATGGCCGGAAATGAGGGATTTTGCTGCTGTACGGGCAGTCTCCTTCTGTCGGCGCGTGAAAGCGCCGTCTTGACCATGTGCATATGCGCATCCTATCTCCATCATGGGCGGTGACGGTGCGGCGATAAAGGATGAACGGATGCAACCACATGTAAGCGGGACGAGCCTGCGCCGGCAGGTGTTTTTCTGGATCGGCGTGCTTGCCGTCTTTATCCTTTTCCTGATGGTCTTCAGCTCCATTCTCCTGCCTTTCGTGGCGGGCATGGCGCTCGCCTATTTCCTCGACCCGGTTGCCGACTGGCTGGAGCGGCGCGGCTTGAGCCGGCTGATGGCCACCGTCGTCATTCTCGTCTCCTTCGTGCTGATCTTCGCGCTGTCGCTCATCATCATCATTCCCCTGATCGCCGCCCAGGCCTCGGAATTCATCACGCGCATCCCGCAATATATCTCCTCGCTGCAGCAACTGATCGCCGGCGCCGACACCAATCTCCTGCCGGATTGGGTCAGCAGCCAGATCGACGCCGTGAAGGAGAATTTTTCAAAGCTTTTGACCGAAGGCGCGGGTTTCATCGGCACGCTTTTGACGCAGATATGGAATTCAGGCAAATCGCTGGTCGATGTCGTGTCGCTTCTGGTCGTCACGCCCGTGGTCGCCTTCTATCTGCTGCTCGACTGGGACCGGATGATCGATAAGGTCGATAGCTGGATACCGCGCGATTATGTCCATACCGTCCGCCAGATCGCCCGCGACATGGATAAGACCATTGCCGGTTTCGTGCGCGGGCAGGGGTCGCTCTGCATCATTCTCGGCGTTTATTATGCCGTCGGCCTGTCGCTGGTGGGCTTGAATTTCGGCCTGCTGATCGGCCTTTTCTCCGGCCTCATCAGCTTCATTCCCTATATCGGCTCCATGGTCGGCCTCATCCTTGCCGTCGGCGTCGCCATCGTGCAGTTCTGGCCGGATTACATCTATGTGTTTCTGACGCTCGTCGTGTTCTTTTCCGGGCAGTTTATCGAAGGCAATATCCTGCAACCGAAGCTTGTCGGCAAAAGCGTTGGCCTGCATCCGGTCTGGCTCATGTTCGCCCTTTTCGCCTTCGGTGCGCTTTTCGGTTTCGTCGGGCTTCTCGTGGCGGTGCCGGCGGCGGCGGCGGTCGGTGTCCTTGTCCGCTTCGCCTTGTCGCGGTATCTTGAAAGCGATCTTTACCACGGGCATGCCGCCAACCTTCCCTGGGACACAAACCCCGCCCTTGAAGAAGGGGAAACGTCCTCCGGCAAGGTTGACTCTCAGAGCTGACGATGACTGACCAAATCAAAACCGACAACGCCCGGTCGAAGGCCGAGCAGCTGCCGCTCGCATTCTCGCACCAGTCCGCCTCCGGCAGGGATGATCTCCTCGTCTCCGCCTCGCTCGCGGCTGCCGTCAGCCTTATTGATGAATGGCCGAACTGGCGCTCGCCCGTCGTGGTGCTGGCCGGGCCGCCGGGTTCGGGCAAATCCCATCTTGCCAATATCTGGAAAAATATCAGCGACGCGCGCGACATTCACCCTGAAGCTGGCTCCGATGCCGCGCGTGCTGCCGAAACGGGACCGGTTCTTTTCGAGGACGCCGACCGGCGCGGTTTTAACGAGACCGAACTTTTCCATGTCATCAACAGCGTTCGCCAGCACGGCACGACGCTTTTGATGACCAGCCGGCAATGGCCCGCCGCATGGCCGGTGACGCTGCCGGATCTGCGCTCGCGCCTCAAAGCGGTAACGGTGGTGGAAACCGGCGAGCCGGACGAAGGGCTGCTGGCGCAGGTGCTGGTAAAACTCTTTGCCGACCGGCAGCTTTACATGGATGACAAACTCATAGGTTACATCGTCAATAGAATGGAGCGTTCGCTCGATACGGCGCAGACGATCGTGGATCGGATCGACCGTCTGGCGCTCGCGCGTGGAACGAGAATTACCCGTCCGCTGGTGGCGGAGGTCCTCAATGCGATGGACAACGCAACGGCGGGCAGCGGACTGGACGTCGATTGACTGTCACAGTTCCGTCGTCAAACTGTTATACGGGCAAGAAGGACGATCGCGCGATGCAGCAAGATCACGGGACGGAAATAGGTCAGGGGACGGAACAGGGCATGGACGCTATCGCGCACGAAGACTTCAACAAGGTTCAGCCCGTTGCCGAAGGCGAGAGCCTGTGGGACAGCCCGGCGCGTTTCATCAACCGCGAATTCTCCTGGCTCCAGTTCAATCGCCGCGTTCTCGAGGAAACGCTGAACACGGATCATCCGCTGCTTGAGCGGCTGCGTTTCCTGTCCATCTCGGCCGCCAACCTCGATGAATTTTTCATGGTCCGCGTCGCCGGCCTTGAAGGGCAGGTACGCCAGAAGATCACCGTCAGGACGCCTGACGGCAAGACGCCGGCCGAGCAGCTCGAAGATATTCTGAAGGAAATCGATAATCTGCAAATGGAGCAGCAGGCATCGCTCGCTGTTTTGCAGCAATATCTCGCCAAAGAAGAAATTTTCATCGTGCGCCCCGCCGCACTTTCGGACGCCGACCGCATCTGGCTGGAAACGGAGTTCGAGGAACGCATGTTCCCCGTTCTGACGCCGCTCTCCATCGACCCGGCGCACCCGTTCCCCTTCATTCCCAATCTCGGCTTTTCCATGGGCCTGCAGCTTGACAGCGTCAACGGCCGCGAGCCGATGACGGCGCTCCTGCGTCTGCCGCCCGCGCTCGACCGTTTCGTGCGCCTGCCGGACGACAAGAACGCCATCCGCTACATCACGCTTGAAGATGTGGTCGGCCTGTTCATCCACCGGCTTTATCCCGGCTATAGCGTCCGGGGCTTTGGCACGTTCCGTATCATCCGTGACAGCGATATCGAGGTGGAGGAAGAGGCGGAAGATCTGGTCCGCTTTTTCGAAAGCGCGCTGAAGCGCCGCCGCCGCGGTTCCGTCATCCGCATCGAGACCGATAGCGAAATGCCGCAGTCGCTGCGCCAGTTCGTGGTGCATGAGCTTGGCGTGCCGGATAATCGCGTCGCCGTTCTGCCGGGTCTTCTCGCGCTCAACACCATTTCGGAAATCGTGCGCGCGCCGCGCGACGACCTGAAATTCGAACCTTACAACGCGCGTTTCCCGGAGCGCGTGCGCGAACATGCCGGCGATTGCCTTGCCGCCATCCGCGAAAAGGACATGGTGGTTCACCATCCCTATGAGAGCTTCGACGTCGTCGTCCAGTTTCTGCTGCAAGCGGCGCGCGACCCCGAAGTGCTTGCCATCAAGCAGACGCTCTACCGCACCTCCAACGACAGCCCGATCGTTCGCGCGCTGATCGACGCGGCCGAAGCCGGCAAATCTGTCACTGCGCTGGTCGAGCTGAAGGCGCGTTTCGACGAAGAAGCAAATATTCGCTGGGCGCGCGACCTGGAGCGCGCTGGCGTGCAGGTGGTGTTCGGTTTCATCGAACTCAAGACCCATGCCAAGATGTCGATGGTTGTGCGCCGCGAGGACGGCAAGCTGAGAACGTATTGCCATCTCGGCACCGGCAATTATCACCCGATCACCGCCAAGATCTACACCGACCTGTCCTTCTTCACATGCAACCCGAAGATCGCCCATGACATGGCGAACATCTTCAACTTCATCACGGGTTACGGCGAACCGGAAGAGGGCATGAAGCTGGCCGTTTCGCCCTATACGCTGCGCGCCCGCATCGTGAAGCACATCAACGAAGAGATCGAGCATGCCAAGCGCGGCGCGCCGGCGGCGATCTGGATGAAGATGAATTCGCTGGTCGATCCTGAAATCATCGATGCGCTTTACCGCGCCAGCGCGGCTGGCGTGGAGATCGACCTCGTCGTGCGCGGCATCTGCTGCCTGCGCCCGCAGGTGTCGGGCCTGTCGGACAATATCCGCGTCAAATCCATCGTCGGCCGCTTCCTCGAGCACAGCCGCATTTTCTGCTTCGGCAATGGTTTTGGCCTGCCGTCCGACAAGGCGCTGGTCTATATCGGCTCGGCCGACATGATGCCGCGCAACCTTGACCGCCGTGTGGAAACGCTGGTTCCGCTCACCAACCCCACCGTGCATGAGCAGGTTCTTTCACAGATTATGCTGGGCAATCTCATTGACAACCAGCAGAGCTACGAGATACTTGCGGACGGAACGTCGAGGCGCATCGAGGTGCGTAAAGGCGAAGAACCGTTCAACGCGCAGCACTATTTCATGACCAATCCCAGCCTTTCCGGACGTGGTGAAGCCTTGAAATCCAGTGCGCCCAAATTGATTGCCGGGTTGATTTCGTCCCGCAAGAAACAGGCTGAATGACTCGATCAGAAGCACAGGGGCGGCTGACCGGCCTCGCCCCCGTTTCCGTCATAGATATTGGTTCGAACTCCGTTCGTCTCGTCGTATATGAAGGTCTTTCCCGCGCGCCCGCCGTGCTGTTCAACGAAAAGGTCCTGTGCGGCCTTGGCAAAGGACTGGCGCTGACGGGGCGCATGCATGAGGAGGGCGTCACCCGCGCTTTGATGGCGCTGAGGCGCTTCCATGCGCTTTCCGAGCAGGCCCAGGCGCAACAGCTTTATGTGCTGGCGACGGCGGCCGCGCGTGAGGCGGAAAATGGTCCAGATTTTATCCGTGAGGCTGAAGCCATCCTCGGCTGCGAGATTGAGGTCCTGTCGGGTGAAAAGGAAGCGCTTTATTCCGCCTATGGCGTGATCAGCGGTTTCCATGATCCAGACGGTATCGCCGGCGACCTCGGCGGCGGTTCGCTCGAACTCATCGACATCAAGGGTAAGAACTGCGGCGAGGGCATCACCCTGCCGCTCGGCGGTCTGCGGCTGTCGGAGCAGTCGGACGGTTCGTTGGAAAAAGCGGCGACGATTGCCAGAAAACACGTCAAATCCTTCGCCAAACTTCTGGCGGCGGGTGAGGGGCGCACCTTTTACGCGGTGGGCGGCACGTGGCGAAACATCGCCAAGCTGCACATGGAGATATCGGGCTATCCGCTGCACATGATGCAGGGATATGAATTGCCGCTGGCGGAAATGCTGAATTTTCTGGAAGAAGTCATCGTCTCCCGGGATAGCAAGGATCCGGCCTGGCAGGCGGTTTCCAAGAACCGCCGCTCGCTTCTTCCCTTCGGTGCCATCGCCATGCGGGAAGTTCTGAGAGCGATGAAGCCGGCCAAGATCGCCTTCTCCGCGCAGGGCGTGCGTGAAGGGTATCTTTATTCGCTGCTGACGGAAGAAGAGCGGAATTCTGATCCGCTGCTTGTCGCGGCGGATGAGCTTGCCATTTTGCGTGCCCGTTCTCCCGAACATGCGCGCGAACTGGCGGATTGGAGCGGTCGCACCTTTCCTGTCTTCGGTGTTGACGAGACGGAAGAAGAAAGCCGCTACCGGCAGGCGGCCTGCCTGCTGGCCGATATCAGCTGGCGCGCCCATCCCGATTATCGCGGGTTGCAGGCGCTCAACATCATCGCCCATTCCTCCTTCGTGGCGATCACCCATCCCGGCCGCGCCTATATTGCGCTCGCCAATTATTATCGCTTCGAAGGTCTGAACGACAACGGCACCACGCAGCCGCTCGCCGCCATGGCGGGAGACCGGTTGCAGGAACTCGGCAAGCTGCTGGGCGGCCTGCTCCGCGTCGTTTACCTCTTCTCGGCCTCGATGCCGGGCGTCGTCGACCACCTGAAATTTCGCAAATCCGGCAACCCCGATCTCGATCTGGAATTCGTCGTGCCGCACGATTATTGCGATTTCGCCGGCGAGCGACTGGATGGCCGCCTGCAGCAATTGGCGAAGCTGACGGGCAAGCGGCTGGCCTTCGTGTTCGAGTGAACCGAGAAAGCGGTACGGCAAGCTTATTGTGGCTTTCGTCGCCCCGACGAATGATTAAAGCGCTAAGAAACGGCAGCGGATCGTCATGATCTATTTGGTGCGTCACGGTGAGACCGTGTGGAATACGCTCGGTCGGTATCAGGGGATCAAGGATTCACCCCTGACCTCCCATGGCGTAAGGCAGGCGAATATCGTCGCGACGTTGCTCAAACGCGAGATTGCCGGCAGCGAACAATCCTTAGAATTTTGTGTCAGCCCGCTCGGCAGAACGCAGCAGACGGCCGCTATTTTACAGTCGATCTTACCGCTCCATAAAAATGACGACGAACGGCTGATGGAGGTTTCGGTGGGTTCGTGGGACGGCTTGACGAAATTTGAGATCGAACATGAATTTCCGAGAGCGCTCTGCGGATCGACTGCTTACGACTGGTACTTCAAATCACCGGACGGAGAGAAACTCGATCAAGTCTGCAATCGGGCAAGGGCATGGCTGGCAACGGTGCGCACGCCGACGATTGCAGTCTCTCACGGTCTTTTCGGGAGAATTTTGCGGGGTGTATATCTTGATATCTCAATACCGGAAATGCTTGAACTCGAGGTTCCTCAAGATGGATTTTTTGTTCTCGACAAGGGATGCGTCAGAGCTGTTTGCAGTTAGAGACCCCTGAAACATGGCGCGACTGTTTCACCCCTTAAAATATCATGTGATCAGGGGTTTACCCGTGCCCGAGCGCCTTGCGGATGCAGGCGCTGAGATAGGCATATTGCAACGGCGTTATTGTCGCCATGGCTTCGGTGCGGCTGGCAAGCCTGTCCTGATAGCCGACCGGAACATCGAACTGGCTAAAGGTGAAATCCCAGCGCGTGCCTTCAACGATATTGTAAAAATGCTCGGTGCCGCTGACGGCGGTTTTGGCGAGTTCGCCGCCAAGAATATCCTGCACCACCAGCGCGGTGACGCTGCCTTGGCCCTTGGCGGGGTTTTCCCGCGACCAGAAGCCGCTCGTCTCGCCCGACCAACTCTTCTTCAGGGCGTAATAAAGTCTTTCTGCATGGTCCTGCATGAAACGTCTTCTTTTCCACACGTATGTTTCGGTTAAAGCATTTTCAGCAGAAGTGCGCTCGGTTTACGTCTGAAAATGCGCAAAAACAAAGAGTTAGAGCCATGGAGGTGAGCCGGCGTTCACCGGAGTTGCTCTAGCTCTGGAAAATAGCAACGGAGCACCATGCAGACATTTGTGTCTGCCGGGCGCTCCGTCGGGATCATTCGCAGCCGTCAAAGCAAGTGACAGCAGCCTTCGTCTTACTTTGCGTCCAGCAGGTCCTTGACCTCCAGCAGGACGAATTCGTTGTCGTCAGCCTTGTCCAGAGCCCGACCGGCCGAGAAGGGCAGGTTGTTGTCGTTGCCGACGATGATATGGTTGGCATCGACACGGTCGACATTCTCGATGGTGACGAAAGGCATGTCGTAATAGCCGTTGCCGCCGCCCTGACGCTTCTTGTTGTCCGGGTCGGAGATCTTCATCAGGTCTATATAGCCGATCTTGCGGGCGGACTTGCCGACATTGGCGTCGTTGAATTCGATCTTGTAGATGCGCTTCAGCTTGGCAGGGCGGGCGAAGCAGTCCGCAGCTGGAGCCTTAGGGTCGGCGCAGGCCTTGTCGGCGGTGCCGGCGCCGTTGTCGCGCTCGATGACGAGGGCGGTCGCGTCATCCAGCATGTTGAAGTCGCCGATTGCCTCGCCGCCTTCCGCCAGGGGATAAAGCCAGCTGCGGCCGGTCCATTCCTTCTTGGCGGTGTCGAGTTCGACGATGCGCAGCGCGGTCGCGCCGTCGTCGGTTTTTTCCACCTGGCCGTCGGCTGTGTAAAGCGGGCCTTCCAGCAGGCCGTAGAGCTTCGAGCCGTCCTTGGAGAGCGCCATGCCCTCATAACCGCCTGAACGCTTCAGGTTGAAAGCGGGCATTTTCTGCGTCGGGTTGCCAGGCAGGGCAAGAGCCGGATGGTCGGGAGACTTCACCTCGATGTCGCCGGCCTTGGTAGAGATGACGTCGGTCAGCTTACCGTCGCGGGTGAATTTCAGGATGTAGGGACCGAATTCCTCGCCGACCCAGAAACCATCGGCAACCGGCTGAATGGATTCAACGTCGAAATCCGCGCCCGTCAGGTAACGCGTACTCGAGCCTTCCAGAACGATGGGAAAGGGCGCCTTCATGTCAGGATCGGAAAGGAACACGGTTTCAAGCGCATTGACCTTTCCGGCGTCCCAGTCGAACTTCAGATGGTGAAGCATCAGCATGGCGTCGCTGGAATTCAACTTGGAACCGAAACCGTTGTCGGAAAGGCTCCAGAAGCTGCCGTCCGGCATCGCCTTGATGCCGGAAAAACCGTGCATCGGCTGGCCGTTGAACGGCATGGAAAGGCCGGTCAGGCGCACGCCGTCCTTGCCGGGTACGGTGCCGAGACCTTCCGCGCGCTTGCGGTCGGCGGTGGTGAACTTGGCGGAGGTCTTGAGGTGCTCAGGCGCGTCCGTGGGCGCCGGGATGATGGTGTTTGCCGGCAGGATGGCGTGAGAGACCAGCTTTGCCGGGAACTCCTGTTCGGCGGCTTGCGAGATGGAGGCGAGTGCAAGGATGGCGCAGGACGCAAAAAGAATGTGCTTCATGATGGAGACCCCTCTCAATACCTGTTGAAGACAGGATTGACGCGATAGGGTCGCCACATGACAGGCGGGTGATTGCCGTTTGAAGCTTTGATGAAATTATACGGCGGGCGCCTGATATTGGCTGAGCGTGCAAACGCCCAGCGTCTGGCCACGGCCCTTGACGGCATGTTCGCCGAGATATTCGCTGCGCACGCCCTTGGGAAGCACCAGTTGATGGGCGAGGTCGGCGGAAATCAGCACCGGATGGCCGAGCATCTTGCTTAGCGATTCGAGCCGCGAGGTCGTGTTCACCGTATCGCCGAAATAGGTGATCTTGTGATGGTCGACGCCGATTTCCGCTGTAATGACCGGCCCGCCATGAATGGCGAAGCGCAGGCGCGGCACCTCGCCGAAGCGGGAAAGCCACACGTCGCGGGAATTTTCAATGGTCGCCTGAATATCGAAGACGCAGCGCACGCAGGCCGCCCGCCTTATCGCCATGTGATAGGGCCAGGTGATGATGGCGGCGTCGCCGATATAGTCGTCGATGACGCCGCCGTGTTTTCTGACAGGTGCGGCATAGCTTGCAAAGATTTCCCCGAGAAATTCCTGGGCCTTCAGGTCGCCATGGGTCTCGGCGAAGGAGGTGGAGCCGACGAGATCGATGAAGATGAAGACGCGGTCTTCGCTGACCGGCCGGCGATAACGCCCCAGGATGAGGTCGATGAAGATATCGCGGCCGAGAAGCTCGCGCACCCTCATGATGAAGACGATGATGCCGCAGACAATGAGGGTGAAGATCAGCGTCTGCAGCTCGGCATGGACGGCGCGTTTCCAGGTACCTGGAAATATCCCGCTCAACCACAGGATCGTGCCGCCAAGCCCGAAGCCGCAAAAGACGAGGATGGCATAAATGACGAGGCCGACGGCGATATAGGCCGGCGTCGGCAGGGCGCTCACCTGCCGCGACAGGCCAGGCATGATGTAACCGCGCTCGAAAGCGAGGATGGGTGCGCAGGCAAACAGCGCATAGGTCGCGCCGATCAATGCACCGCCGCCATATTCCAGAAAGGCGTATGCCACGCCGCTGCCGGCCACGGCAACGAAGAGCACCACGTAATCCAGAATGGGCAGCAATTTTCTCATGTCGGTTCTTGGGTCTCGGGAAGGGAAGGCTTTGGTCTTGGGAAAGAAGGGCAGGCCGCTCCCTTCGTGCGAAGCTTCTGTTGAGGTCATATGCGACATTAATGTGGAAAAAGCGCCGCAAAAAGTGAGCAATCGGTAAGGTTGCATGAAGGATTGGTAAGGCTGTTGCGCCGTTGCCGCAAAATCGGCGTTGCCGCTCTTATACGCCTGATAGAATGTTCTGTGATAGGCGGTTTCAAGCGGGGATTGCGGCCAGTCATCCGGCGAGCGTTTCGACCATTTGACGGGGAAGGCGGCGAAACGCAGCCGGTCGCCGTCGACCCAGGCCCGGTCGAACAGCGTTCTCCCGTGCGGGTGCAGGTGGCGCAGTCAATGAAGGGAACGTTCTCCTTCCAGCCTCTCCAGCCGCAGCCCATGCCTTTCGGGCCGCGATTATAGCGGTCGAGGAGGTCGTCGTCGGGGTGGAAAGCGGCGGGCCGTTATGGCTCGCTTGCCGCAACCTCCACCGCCTCGACCTTCTTGCCGGCAAAGCGCAGCGCGACTTCGCCATTGATGAGCTTCAGGGCCACATCGCCGAAGAGTTCCCGCCGCCAGCCGGTCAGCGCCGCCACGGTCGCTTTTTCGCCCTCAGCGGCGATCTTGTCCAGATCGTCGCTATTGGCGATAACCTTGGCGGCGACGCCGTGCTTGTCTGCCGTCAGCTTCAGCAGAACCTTCAAAAGTTCCACGGCAGCGCCGGAGCCTTCCGGTGCGTGGCTGTGACGCGGCGCCTTCGGCATCTCTTCTTTCGGCAGTGCCAGCGCCGCATTCACCGTTTCGATGATGGCGGTGCCGGAGGCGGACCGTTCCCAACCCTTGGGAATGGTGCGAAGCCGCGACAGCGCCTCGGCGTCCTTCGGCTGTTGCTGGGCGATTTCGAAGATCGCATCGTCCTTGAGGACACGCGACCGCGGCACGTTGCGGGAGCGCGCCTCACGCTCGCGCCAGGCGGCGATGAATTTGAGGATCGCAAGTTCCGTCGGCTTTCGCAGACGCGATTTCAACCGCAGCCATGCATCGTCGGGGTGCATGTCATAGGTGTCGCGCGATTCCAAAATATCCATCTCTTCGGTCAGCCACAGCGAGCGGCCTTCGCGCTCCAGCTGGGCTTTCAGCGCCAGATAAACATCGCGCAGATGGGTCACGTCGGCCAGCGCATAATCCAGCTGCTTTTCCGTCAGCGGGCGGCGACTCCAGTCCGTGAAACGTGAGGATTTGTCAATCTGCACATTCTTGATTCTCTGGACCAGCTGGTCGTAAGAGATCGAATCGCCGAAACCGCAGACCATGGCGGCGACCTGCGTATCGAAGATCGGATGCGGTATCAGCCCGCCCAGATGATAGATGATTTCGATATCCTGACGCGCCGCATGGAAAACCTTCACGACGTTTGGATTGGCCATCAGTTCGAACAACGGCGTAAGGTCAATGCCCTTGGCGAGTGGGTCGACCAGCACCTCAAGGGTAGGGCTCGCCATCTGGACGAGACAAAGCTCTGGCCAGAAGGTCGTTTCCCGCAAAAATTCGGTGTCGATGGTAATGAATTCCGATTTCGCCAGTTCCGTGCAGGCCTCGGCGAGGGCGGCAGTCGTTTCAATCATTGCAAATGGCCACTCGTGAAAATTATCCGTCTTACTTTCCCTTTGCCGCGCGCATGTCAATACAAAGCCCGCTTTTCAAGGCTCAAGGATCGTTTTTCTCAGGCGGATTGGGCTCCGGCCCATCCTTTTTGGGTGGGTTGGGGGCGGCGAGCTTCTGGAAATAGGCCGAGGTGCGCAACAGCGAGCTGAACCGCCAGTTCCGTTCCTCAAGTGGTACGCCTTCGCGCACCTGCAGCCGGTAAATCGTGTAAGCAATGAAAACAATCTGTATTGCGGCCGTATAGCTGAACAGCGCCTTCGGGCCGAAATGATCGATCAGGACGGAGGCAAGAAGCGGCCCGACCGTCGCTCCGACAGACCAGAAAAACAACAGTCCAGCCGACATCATCGCATGTTCGCCTTCCTTGGCGTGGTCGTTGCCGTGGGCGGAACTCAATGAATAAAGCGGCAGGGCGAAAGCGCCGAAGATGAAGACTCCGATGATGTTGCTCCATTCATTCGTGCCGGCAAAGAATGCGAGAAACAGGCCGACGATGACCGAGCCCGCCGTTGTGGCGAGAATGATGATGCGCCGGTCGTAACGGTCGGAATAAACGCCGAGCGGATATTGCAACACGACCCCGCCGATAATGCCCGCACTCATGAAGGTGGCAATGGCGGTAACGGAAAAGCCGATCTGCTCGGCATAGATCGGCCCGATATTGCGGAAGGCTGCCATGCTGAGGCCAACCGCCACGCAACCGACGACCGCAAGCGGGGAGATGCGCCAGACGGCGAAAAGATCGAAGGGAATCTGTTTCGGCGGGGCAGGGTTGGACTTGTCGGCAAGCGAGATCGGCACCAGAGACAACACCAGCGCTATCGCAATTAACGAAAACACCACCGGACCTTCGACACCCATCACGGCAATGACATATTGCGCCAGCGTCACGGAGCCGAGATCGACGAAACGATAGATGGAGAGCGTGCGCGCCCGATTTGAATTCGTGACCTGCGCGTTGATCCAGCTTTCGATAGCCGCGAAAAGACAGGCGACCGCAATGCCGATGACGAAACGCATCAGCATCCAGAATAGCGGGTGGATGATGAGCGGCATGGCTATGGAAGCGGCGGAGGCGACCGCGGCCATGGTCGCAAAGGTTCGGATATGCCCGATCTTGCGCAAAAGCCGCGTTACGGAAATACAGCCGAGTGCAAATCCGATGCTATAGGCGGCGCTGATGAGGCCGATGGTGCTGGCGGAAAAACCTTCGGAGAGACCGCGCAGCGCTATATAGGTTCCCTGCAGGCCGTTGCCGCCGATGAGGATACCGGCAGTCACGAGAAGCGGGATAAGAGGTCTGATCTGGCTCATTGCGGGCCGACTCGGTTTGGCGGGCTGGATTAGTCCTATCTAAAGCGAAGGCAGAGGAAAGGACAGGCTGAAGGCGACATTGTTGCGCTTTGCCTTGACAAATCAGGCTGGCCATGCGCTTTTCCGGCAAATTTCGACAGTGCCGCCCATCTGGCCTCCAACGGGCGCACGACACGTTCCAGGATATAAAAATGCATCGTTACCGCAGCCACACCTGTGCCGCTCTCCGCAAGTCCGACGTCGGCGAAACCGTTCGCCTTTCCGGTTGGGTTCACCGCGTGCGAGATCATGGCGGCGTTCTCTTCATCGACCTTCGCGACCATTACGGCATTACTCAGGTGGTTGCCGATCCTGACAGCCCGGCCTTCAAGGTTGCCGAAACCGTGCGCGGCGAATGGGTCATCCGCATCGACGGCCTCGTCAAGGCGCGTTCGGAAGACACCGTCAACAAGGGCATGGCGACCGGCGAGATCGAGCTTTACGCCCAGGAGATCGAGGTTCTCGGCGTGGCCAAGGAATTGCCGCTGCCGGTCTTCGGTGAGCCTGACTACCCCGAAGACGTTCGCCTGAAATACCGCTTCCTCGACCTGCGCCGCGAAACGCTGCACAAGAACATCGTCAAGCGCACGCAGATCATCTCCGCCATGCGCACAGGCATGGCCGATGCCGGCTTTGCTGAATATACGACGCCGATCCTTACGGCCTCCTCGCCGGAAGGCGCGCGCGACTTCCTCGTGCCGTCGCGTATTCATGAAGGCAAGTTCTTCGCTCTGCCGCAGGCGCCGCAGCAGTACAAGCAGCTTCTGATGGTGGCCGGTTTCGACCGTTATTTCCAGATCGCGCCGTGCTTCCGCGACGAAGACCCGCGCGCCGACCGCCTGCCGGGCGAATTCTACCAGCTCGACGTCGAAATGAGCTTCGTGACCCAGGAAGATGTCTGGACCACGATGGAGCCGATGATGACGGCCGTCTTCGAGAAATTCGCCGAAGGCAAGCCTGTCACCAAAGAATGGCCGCGCATTCCTTATGATGAAGCGATCCGCAAATACGGCTCCGACAAGCCGGACCTGCGCAACCCCATCGTCATGCAGGCCGTGACCGAGCACTTCGATGGTTCGGGTTTCAAGGTCTTCGCGAACATGATCGCCTCCAACCCGAAGGTTCAGGTCTGGGCAATTCCGGCCAAGACCGGCGGTTCGCGCGCATTCTGCGACCGCATGAACGCCTGGGCGCAGTCCCAGGGCCAGCCCGGCCTCGGTTACATCTTCTGGAAGGAAGAAGACGGCAAGGTCGGCGGCTCCGGCCCGCTCGCCAAGAACATTGGCGAGGAACGCACCGAGGCGCTTCGCCAGCAGCTCGGCCTTGAGGCGGGCGACGCCTGCTTCTTCGTCGCCGGTGATCCCGCCAAGTTCTACAAGTTCGCCGGTGAAGCGCGCACCCGCGCCGCCGACGAACTGAACCTGATCGACCGCGACCGTTTCGAAATGTGCTGGATCGTCGATTTCCCCTTCTTCGAATACAACGAGGAAGAAAAGAAGATCGATTTCGCCCACAACCCCTTCTCGATGCCGCAGGGCGGAATGGAAGCGCTGGAAGGGCAGGACCCGCTCTCCATCAAGGCTTTCCAGTATGACGCGGTCTGCAACGGCTTCGAAATCGCCTCCGGTTCGATCCGTAACCAGTCGCCGGAGTTGATGGTCAAGGCCTTCGAAAAGGTTGGCCTCAGCCAGGCCGACGTGGAAGAGCGCTTCGGCGGCCTCTACCGCGCGTTCCAGTACGGCGCGCCTCCGCATGGCGGTTGCGCATTCGGCATCGACCGTGTCGTCATGCTGCTGGTCGGCGCGAAGAACCTGCGCGAAATCACGCTATTCCCGATGAACCAGCAGGCGCAGGATCTCCTGATGAACGCGCCGTCGCCGGCAACGCCGACGCAGCTTCGCGAACTGGCGCTGCGCGTCGTTCCGTCCAAGAAAGACTGATCGTGTTGAAGACGCTGCTCGACCGGGTTCGCGCAGCCTTCACCCGTGCATTGGCGGCCGCACTTGCGGCCGCTTTTGCGTTCTGGGTGGCGCATCGGTGGCTTGGCCATCCACAACCCGTCTTTGCTGCGATCAGCGCGTTGATCTGCCTTGCTCCTGGAATTCCAAGCCATGTCCGTCAGGGCCTTGGGCTGATGGTCGGTGTCACCATCGGCATTCTCGTCGGGGAGGTCGCGCTCCTTGTCCCACATGATTTCGCTGAAATCCGGCTGGCCTCGGCGACCTTCATCGCCATGATCCTCGCCTCCATATTCGGCCTGCCGCCGGTCGTGCCGATACAGGCTGGCGCTTCAGCCATGCTGGTGCTCCTGATGGGGCCGCAGGTTGCCGGGCTTGTCCGTTTTGTCGATGTTATTGTGGGCGTCGCGACCGGTGTGGCCGTCGCGCTCGTCTTCTTTCGCGAGCGGCTGAAGCTCTAGCTCCGCTTGCGCTCATCACTTTCGCCCCAAAGCCAGCTACCACTCGCGATGGGAACTATTGCTGGCACACCAATCCCGGCGTCGCCACAATTTTTCCGCGAGATTTACCGAATTCCGCGAATAAACGGCCGAAATCCAACCCCAGTATGGGGCTGTGTCCAATTCGGGGATGCAAGCCACTTGATTTTAAAACTGGGACGGCGCCAGCCGAAATTTTTCCGGTTCTGGCGCGATCATATTTATGAGGATTTCAGAATGGTACACGAGACGAACAAAGAGCCGCCACCGCCGGTCGGGCCAATTCCTCCAGCCATGCCGCGCGGCAATTTTGCCGCCAGCCTGCGTTCACCCGGCGCGAAGTTTCTGATGATCGGTCTCATTTCGATGATCCTGCTGGTTCCACTCATGCTCGTCTGGGGGCTGACGGAAGAGCGCGCCTCCCGGGCGAGGGAGGTTTCCGGACGGATCGCGAACGGGTGGGGCGGCGATCAGGTTGTGAATGGCCCTTATCTTGCCGTGCCCTTCGACGTGGAGCGCCGCCGCGAGGTTGATGGCCGAACCATCGTGGATCGCGTGACGGAGTGGGCGCTGGTCATGCCGGAAACGCTGCAGGTGACGGCCGACCTCAAAACCGAGGAAAAGAAGCTCTCGATCTACAGCTTGCCCGTCTATAACGGTGATCTCGTGCTGAAGGGGCGCTTCGGGCAGGGAGTCCTGACAGATCTCGCCCGTTTTGCCGGCACACCGCGCCTCGACAACGCCATTCTCGTCCTCAGCATAGAGGATATTACCGGTATAAGGTCGAGCGCCGGGGTTCGGATAAACGGCGGCGCAGTTTTGCCCTTCGATCCCGGTATGCGCGATATTTCTGTCATCTCAAGCCGCGCCGGTGAAAACAGTTCCATAAGATCAGATGCGGGCGTGCACAGGCCGATCGACAGAAACCTGATCGAGAGCGGCTTTGATTTCGATATCGCATTCTCGCTGAATGGGTCGGGCAGTTTCGCCGTCGCACCCGCCGGCCAGACGACGGGCTTTACGGCAAAAGCCGATTGGCCGCATCCGGGTTTCGAAGGCCTGTTCCTGCCGGAAATCAAAACGGTCACGGCTTCGGATTTCAACGCCAGCTGGACTATTCCCTATCTCGCAAGAGGCATAGACCGTGTTGTCGAGGGTTCGCGGCTGCCGCTCTCCAACAGCCTGATGACGATCAATCTCGTTGAGCCGGTGAAGTTCTATCAGGTCATCGCCCGAACTTTGAAATATTCCATCGGCTTCATCTCGCTTGTCTTCCTCGCCGTCTTCATTGTGGAACTCAAGGGCGGCAGCGTTGTGCACTGGATACAATATGTGCTGACGGGTCTGGCACTCATCGTCTTCTACGTGCTGCTGCTCGCGCTCGCCGAACATACGGGTTTCACCGTTGCCTATGCGGCGGCCTCCTTCTCCACAGCGGCCCTGATTGCCTTTTATCTTGGCAGTGCCACCCGTAGTCGCAGCAACGGTCTTGCGCTTTTCAGCGTTCTGGCGGTGGCCTATGGCGTGATGTATCTGGTCTTGAATGAGGACGAGTATGCGTTGCTTGCCGGCGCGGTCATATCGTTCATCGCCATCGCGGCGACCATGTTTGCAACACGCAAAGTGGACTGGTCTGGAGCGGCTGTTTCGATCGACGTCGCAAACAGCACACGGACCAACGCCACCTGAGGTGGGATAGCTTGATCTTAAAAGCGGGCGCACAACTTGCGGCCCGCTTTTTTGCCGTTTATAGATGGGGCATTCACCACGGACCCGGTGAAATTCCGGGTGGCTCTTCTGGCCGCCGATCCGCCAGACAACGCAAAGCACCGACAGTCCTTCTTAATCTACCGGACATGGCTCCGGCCGGTGCGTCATTCTTTGCGAAAAAAATTAAATGAACAGATTTCAGACTTACAGACGTGAGTGGTTTTCCAATATTCGCGGCGATCTCCTTTCCGGCATCGTCGTGGCACTCGCCCTCATTCCCGAAGCCATCGGCTTTTCCGTCATCGCCGGCGTCGATCCGAAGGTGGGATTGTTCGCCTCCTTCGCCATCGCCTGCGTTTCCGCCTTCACAGGCGGCAGACCGGGTATGATCTCGGCGGCAACCGCCGCCACCGCCGTCCTGATGGTCACGCTTGTCAAGGAACACGGGCTGCAATATCTCTTCGCGGCCACCATCCTCATGGGCGTACTGCAAATCGCGGCGGGCTTTGCAAAGCTCGGTCGGGTGATGCGCTTCGTCTCGCGTTCAGTCATGACTGGTTTCGTCAACGCGCTGGCGATCCTGATCTTCATGGCGCAATTGCCGGAACTGATCGGCGTGCCGGTCGAAACCTATGTCATGATCGCGGCTGGCCTTGCGATCATCTATCTCTTTCCGCTGGTCACGAAGATCATCCCGTCACCGCTGGTCGCCATCGTCGCCCTGACCTGCGTTGCGGTTTTCTCCGGCATGGATATCCGCACGGTCGGCGATCTCGGCGAGTTGCCCTCGACGCTGCCGATATTGGCCCTGCCGCAGGTGCCGCTGACCTTCGAGACGCTACAGATAATCTTTCCCTATTCCGTTGCGCTCGCCGCTGTCGGCCTGCTGGAATCGCTGCTGACGGCGCAGATCGTCGACGACATGACGGATACGGGCAGCAACAAGAGCCAGGAATGCATTGGGCAGGGGACGAGCAACATTGCCTCCGCCCTCATCGGTGGCATGGGCGGCTGCGCCATGATCGGCCAGTCCGTCATCAATGTCAGTTCCGGCGGCAGGGGCCGTTTGTCCACTTTCGTCGCGGGCGCGTTCCTGCTGTTCCTCATCCTGGTGCTGGATGATCTCGTGCGCATCATTCCCATGGCCGCGCTGGTGGCTGTCATGATCATGGTCTCCATCGGCACATTCTCGTGGCGCTCCATTCTTGATCTGCGCCGCAATCCGCCATCCTCCAGCATCGTCATGCTGGTGACGGTCGGCACGGTGCTCGCAACGCATGACCTTGCAAAGGGCGTGCTGGCCGGCGTCCTTCTCTCCGGCGTGTTTTTTGCGGGCAAGGTTTCAAAACTCTTCCATGTCCGGCCGGAGCTTTCAGCCGATGGCCGAGAGCGGATCTATCGCGTCGACGGCCAGATTTTCTTCGCTTCGACGGAAAGCTTTATCGCCGCCTTCGATTTTGCCGAAGAGGTGGAGGCGGTGACGATTGATGTCACGGAGGCGCATCTGTGGGATATTTCGGCGGTCGGCGCGCTGGACAAGGTGGTCCTGAAGTTCCGCAGAGGCGGCAAGCGGGTCGAGGTGATCGGCGTCAATGAGGCGAGCGCCCATATGATCGACCGCTTCGCCCTGCACGACAAGCAGGAAGGCGCTGCCGCACCATTGCATTGAGTGAAAATGAAAAGCCCCGGTTTTGAACCGGGGCTTTGTCGTCCTATTCGTTTGCCGTCACCGTCACGCCGAGCATTTTGGGCAGGGTATTCGGCGCGCCCATCGCAGCGCCCATGATCATCGGAAAGGGAACCGGCTTTTCCGGCTCCGCCGTAATCGAGAAGTTTTTCGGATTGTCGATGTAGGTGTTAATTGCCGCCGACACCATGTTCTGCAATTCCGGAACATTGAGCGAAGCCATCATGATCGGGGCCATGCCCTTGATGGTCTGGGCAAGCTGATCGCCCGTCATGCCCTGCTGGCTTGCGGCATAGTCGATGGCGCGCTTGGTGATGCTGGCGTCTTCGAAGCTGATCTCCGCGTTGATGAAGGACAACTGCTGCATCAGGCCCAGCATGGCGAGGCTCGCCGCCTGATCCGCCTGTTCCTTGTTCGGATTGGCGGCCTGCGCCTTCACCGTCTCCTGCATCGACTTGATGAAGGCGAGCGTGTAGCCGGAGAAACCGAACGACATGTTGAGACGGCCGACATCATCGAGGTCTATGGCGTATTCTTCAACATCGATGGTACCGGAGGCCACTTCCCAGCTGCCGCTCATGGTCATGTCGCCGGAGAGCGCCTGCAGCTTCAGCTTTTCGATCGCGTCCTTGGTCGCGGGATCAGTGACTTCGCTGAGATCGGCCTTGAAACCGGAAGCGTCAAGGTCGAAGCCAATGGAGTTCTTGTCATCGCTGACCGACATCGTCGCGCTGGTTTCCTCAAGCGAGAAAGCCTGTTTGCCGTCGACAGAAACGGAGATCGGGCCGCTATGCGCTTCGTCATAAAACATCAGCGCATCGATGGTGCCAGTGGTGGAGTCTGCGGGAATGACGAGACCGGAGATGTAGATGTCGCTCGCCTTGATCTCAACCTTGTCCTGCCGGTAGTCGATATCGTCAAAACGGGCGTTCTCGATCTTGTAGCCGCCGTTGTTTTCCTCGACGCCTTCGAGCGTGATATTGCCAACCGGGATTTTCTTGGCCGGATCGGCGACCGGGTTGAAGGTCACGCTGTTCAGGGTCACCGTCGAGCCGTTAACGGCGACGGAGCCGGCAGCGATCTCGCCGCCCTGTGCGGCATAGGCCGCATTGATCTTCTTCAGAACATCCCCGCCATCCAGCGCGAAAGCGGGCGCCGAAAGCGTAAGAAGCGCGGCGCTCGCGAAAAGAACCTGCCGGGTGGATTTCAGTCTCATGATGTTTCTTCCCTCAACGTACGGCTGTGCACCGTGTTCGAATTCGAATGCTGATACTTATATTCGCGATTATTCAAAGGTCTATAGGATTTAGATCGATTCCCATGACGGCGGCATTGCGGCATTTGCAACGCGGTTAACAAAAAATCGCATGAAAGGGTTGCGTTCATCCACAGCTGCGACCCCTGAATTTCTTGCCGGGAATCGGCATTTCCGCTAGTCAAGCACCATGGGAAAAAATCTTGTACCTCCGTCCGGCGGAGACGATAACATCCATCCGGTCGATTTGAAGGCAGCGCTTGAAGAGCGCTACCTCGCTTACGCCTTGTCCACGATCATGCATCGTGCGCTGCCGGATGTGCGCGACGGCCTGAAGCCGGTTCACAGGCGTATTGTCTACGCCATGAGCGAAATGGGTCTGCGGCCCAATTCCGCCTTCCGCAAATGCGCGAAGATTGTCGGCGAGGTGATGGGTAACTACCACCCCCATGGCGATCAGGCGATCTATGATGCGCTGGCGCGTCTGGCGCAGGATTTCTCGCTGCGTTATCCGTTGGTGGACGGCCAAGGTAATTTCGGCAATATCGATGGCGATAGCCCCGCCGCCATGCGTTACACCGAAAGTAAGATGACGGCGGTGGCCGAGCTTCTGCTTGAGGGTATCGGCGAGGATGCAGTTGATTTCCGCGACACCTATGACGAGTCAAATTCAGAGCCGGTTGTTCTGCCGGGCGCGTTCCCGAACCTGCTGGCGAACGGAGCATCCGGCATCGCTGTCGGCATGGCCACGTCAATCCCGCCGCACAATGCTCATGAATTATGCGATGCGGCGCTTTATCTTATCAAGCATCCCGATGCGTCGGTGGAGAAGCTGGTGGAATTCATTCCCGGCCCCGATCTTCCGACGGGCGGCGTGATTGTCGAAAGCCGCGAGAATATTCTCGATGCCTATAAGACCGGTCGTGGCGGTTTCCGCGTGCGCGCCAAATGGGAGACGGAAGATCTCGGCCGCGGCGGTTACCAGATCGTCATCACCGAAATACCCTTCCAGGTGCAGAAATCGCGCCTGATCGAGAAGATCGCCGAGCTGCTGATTGCCCGCAAGCTGCCGCTTCTTGAGGATATACGCGACGAATCCGCCGAAGACGTGCGAATCGTGCTGGTGCCGAAGAGCCGAACGGTCGATGCGACGCTCTTGATGGAATCGCTGTTCCGCCTGTCTGATCTCGAAAGCCGACTGCCGCTCAACATGAATGTGCTATCGCTCGGCAAGGTGCCGAAGGTGATGGCGCTGAACGAGGTGCTGAGCGAGTGGCTGGCGCACCGCAAGGACGTTCTTGTCCGCCGTTCCCGCCACCGCCTGGCGGCCATCGACCGCAGGCTGGAAATTCTGGGCGGCCTGCTTGTCGCCTACCTGAATATCGATGAAGTCATCCGCATCATCCGCGAGGAGGATGAGCCGAAACAGGTGATGATGGCGAAATGGTCGCTGACGGACCTGCAGGCCGAATCCATCCTCAACATGCGGCTGCGCAATCTGCGCAAGCTCGAGGAATTCGAAATCCGCAAGGAGTTCGACGACCTCAGCAATGAGAAGGCCGAAATCGAAGCGCTGATTGCCTCCGACGACAAGCAGTGGCAGACGGTCGCCTGGGAAATCGGCGAGGTCAAAAAGAAATACGCCAAGGCGACCGAGATTGGCCGCCGCCGCACGCAGTTCGCGGATGCGCCGGATGCCGATATCGAGGCCATCCAGCAGGCGATGATCGAGAAAGAACCGGTCACCATCGTCATCTCGCAGAAGGGCTGGATCCGGGCGCTGAAGGGGCACATGTCCGATACCTCGTCGCTCACCTTCAAGGAGGGTGATGGCCCGAAGCTTGCTTTCCCGGCGCAGACGACCGACAAGCTGCTGCTGCTGACGACGGGCGGCAAGGCCTATACGCTCGGGGCCGACAAGCTGCCGGGCGGCCGCGGACATGGCGAGCCGATCCGCATCATGGTCGACATGGAGAACGATCAGGATATCCTGACCGCCTTCGTACATGATCCATCACGCAAACTGCTGCTCGTCTCCACCGCCGGCAACGGCTTCATCGTTGCGGAAAGCGAAATGGTCGCGAATACCCGCAAGGGCAAGCAGATCATGAACGTATCCATGCCTGACGAAGCCAAGCTCGCGGTTCCCGTTACCGGCGACCACGTCGCTGTCGTCGGCGAAAACCGCAAACTCCTGGCCTTCCCGCTGGCGCAGATACCGGAAATGTCGCGTGGCAAGGGCGTGCGCCTCCAGCGCTACAAGGATGGCGGCGTTGTCGACGTGAAATGTTTCGCGCTTGCCGAGGGCCTCAGCTGGTCCGACACGGCCGGGCGTCTCTTCAACAAGGTCGGTGAAGAGCTGCGCGAATGGCTGGCCGACCGCGCGACGGCGGGCCGCACTGTGCCGAAGGGCTTTCCACGTAGCGGGAAGTTTGGCGGGTAAAGCCGTCTGGTATTGACAGGTTATCGATGAAGCGCCGCGTATCGAAACGATATGCGGCGTTTCTGTTCAATGGAGCGGTATAGTGTGATCTTTGAGAAAACGGTATGCGCCGTCCTCATCGATCTCACCTGCAGCGACATCGAGAACAAAAGCCACGATGTCCGCTTGCTCGGCAACGACTTCAAGTCCGTTGATAAAAAGGAAAGTGTAGGCGGCAAGAAAAGCCGTGCGTTTGTTACCGTCGGAAAAGGGATGGTTGCGCGCTATACCGTAAAGATAAGCGGCGGCGAGTTTCAGTGGTTCCTCTTCTCCATAGGCAGCTTTGTGCAATGGACGCGCCAAAGCTGCCTCGAGCGCGTTTTCATCCTTGAGGCCCGGCAAGCCACCGTGTTCGGCTAATTGCTCTTGATGTATAACTTCGATGGCGACACGGGAGAGCCACTTTATATTGCTCACTTGGCGAGTTCTCTCAGAGCTGTATGGTATTTTTTCATACCACGCCGGGCGGCTTCAAGCTGTTCTCTCAGTTCCGCATGCTCGGGAACGAGTTCGATATTGCCGGCAGTTTCTCTGAGTTCCAGCGCGTCGCCGGCCTTGAGACCCATGCGATCCAGAACTTCCTTCGGAATGATGATGCCTTCGGAATTGCCGATTTTGCGGATCGTTATGTTCATGACGATAGCTCCTGTTATAACGGCGTTATAACATGGCTAAGCTTCGCACACAATGTACGAATTCCGGAGGTTGGATGTGACACTTCCAAATGCCGGTTACTTTTCTTCGGGCGTATAAACCTCCCACCCGCGCGGCGTCAGATGCTCCTGCGGATGGTAGCGGGTCTTGTAGCCCATCTTTTCCGAACCATCGACCCAGTAGCCGAGATAGACATGCGGCAGGCCGAGTGCGCGGGTGCGGGTGATGTGATCGATGATCATGAAGGTGCCGAGCGAGCGTTTTTCCAGCTCCGGATTGAAGAACGAATAGACCATCGACAGGCCGTCGCTCATCACGTCGCTGAGTGCCACGGCCAGCAGTTCGCCGCGCTTGCTGGAATCGATGCCGGAACCGGGTTCTCTCACGCGGTATTCGATGATGCGGGTGTTCACATGCGTGTCTTCCACCATGATCGCATAGTCCAGCGCCGACATGTCGGACATGCCGCCGGACTGGTGCCGGTGGTCGAGGTAGCGGCGGAAGAGGGCGAATTGTTCTGTGGAGGGTTCGGCGGCATGAACTGTTGCGACGACATCGCTGTTGGCGGCAAGAACGCGTCGCATCGATTTGGTCGGCTGGAACTGCTCGGAGAGGATACGCACGGACACGCAGGCGCGACAGGTTTCGCAGGCCGGGCGATAGGCGATGTTCTGCGAGCGCCTGAAACCGCCCTGGGTCAAAAGGTCGTTCATTTCCGCGGCGCGCGGGCCGACCAGATGGGTGAAGACCTTCCGCTCCATCTGGTTCGGCAGATAGGGGCAGGTGGCCGGCGCCGTAAGATAGAATTGGGGAGAGGGCGTCGCCTGCGTGTTCATCGAACCGTGATCGCCTCCTGCGTCTGTTATGAAAGCGCGCCGCGATTTCACGGGGCTGGCGGCGGCGCTTCAAGCGACATGCATAATGCCACAGAATGGCAAAATGACGGAAAACGTCAACTGCGGGATGAGGTATTGTAAGGGTTGGAAGCCGCGTTTACGCGGCTTTCCGCCATATTAGCGCGTTCTGACGATAACGGTGCCAAGCAGGAAGTCGTGAACGAGGCGCGAGCGCTCGGTAAACAGGCCTGCAAGCAGGATCAGCGGCGTCAAAACCGAGTTGATGACCCAGAAAAGCACGATGTGAACGGTCGAGAGCAGGAAATCGATTCGACGTCCGTCCATGCGCGCCATCGCAATCCCCATCGCCCGCATCCCCGGGGTGGCCTGCGACGGGCCGCCGAGTGTCATGCCGAAATAGAGCACCGCAACGATCACGAACAGCGCCGGATAAAGGAAGAAGCCGAGACCCAGCGTGATAATGCCGAGGAAGAAGACGATCACGGCAGCCGGGATGCACAAGAGGAGCACGATCGCGTAATCGATCAGAAACGCGAAGACCCGCCGGCTCAGGACGCCGCTATAGGCGCGCCAGTCATCCGGTGCGGCATAGGTGGGGTTCTGGTCGAGGCTCATCGGTCGTTTTCTCCTGAGAGGGCATGACAGCGCGGCATGAGTGCCGTGTCAGCAGACAATATGGGAAGAAAACGACCGAATACAATAAGCGTGGGCTTTAGCCCTTTGCCAGTTTGCGTGCGGCCTCAATGGCGAAATAGGTGAGTACGCCATCGCAGCCCGCACGCTTGAAACAGAGAAGTGTTTCCATCATCACCCGCTCGCCGTCGATCCAGCCGTTCATGGCGGCCGCCTTGATCTGGGTATATTCGCCGGACACCTGATAGGCGAATGTCGGCAGGCCGAAATTCTCCTTCAGCCGCCAGCAGATATCGAGATAGGGCAGGCCGGGCTTGACCATCAGCATATCGGCGCCTTCCTCCACGTCGAGTGCTGCGTCGCGGATAGCCTCCATGCCATTGGCGGGGCTGATGTAATAGCTGTTCTTGTCGCCCTTCAGCAGGCCCGCCGTCGAGATGGCCTCGCGATAGGGGCCGTAATAGCCCGACGAGAATTTCGTCGCATAGGCCATGATGCCGACATTCTGGTGCCCGGCGGCGTCGAGACCACGGCGAATGGCGCCGATGCGGCCATCCATCATCTCGGAAGGGGAGATAATGTCCGAGCCTGCCTCCGCCTGAAGGATGGCCGCCCTGACGACCTGATCCACAGTCTCGTCGTTGACGATCTCGTCGCCACGCAAAATACCGTCATGCCCGTGGCTGGTAAAAGGGTCGAGCGCGACATCGGTGATCATGCCGATGTTGGGAACGGCTTTTTTAACTGCGATCGTTGCCTGATTGATGAGATTGTTGGCCTCGAGGGCATTGGAGCCGGTCTCGTCGCGCAGCTCCATCTCGATATTCGGGAAGGTGGCGATGGCGGGAATGCCGAGATCGGCGGCTTCCTTCGCTGCTTCCACCAGCCGGTCGACGCTCATGCGGTTGACACCGGGCATGGCGGGGATGGGTTCGACAATATTGCTGCCCGGCACGATGAAGACCGGCCAGATGAGATCGTCAACGGTCAGGCGATTTTCCTGCACCAGACGGCGCGTCCAATCCGCCTTGCGATTGCGCCGCATGCGGCGATGGCCGGTGATCTCGTCGACCAGATGCGTTTTGTCCTGCATGTCAGAATGTCCTTCGATCAAATTTCGAAAGCTGCATATCATGAAGCGTGGCCCATGCGAATGCGACAATCTTCCCTCATCAGCGTCCTGCGACGACGATGATGCTTTGACAAGGTGGGCGGCGAGATTCAATATGGGCTGGTCGCCCGTTCGTCGAGACCGTATCTTCCGGCCATGGAACCTGATTCTCAACCTCTGCCGAAACGCCCGCTCGCGGAAATCCTCTTTCTGGTCTTCATGAGGCTGGTTGCGGTTTCCTGTTTCTGGTTCGGCCTGCAATATTGGGCGATGCTGACAGGCTATTCGCTTGGCGGCCATGGGCGGTTCGATATGCTGAACCTGCCCTGGCGCGTGGCTGGCAGCGCGCTGGCCGTTATTTTCCCCGTCGCAGCACTCGGTCTATGGCTCGGAGCCTCCTGGGGTGCGGTCATGTGGGTCATGGGCGCGGGTGCGCAGATCGCCATGTATAAGGTGTGGCCGCATATCTTCGGTGCCAACACGCTGGTGCCCGTCATGCACGGTCTCGTGGCAACCATTTATATACTATTCCTGGTCGCTTTCTGGCTGGATCACCGCCAGAATGAAGAACGCGCAAGAATTGATTTACCATAAGAATAAAGCAATTCGGTCCGTTTTCACGCCAATTTTTCCCGTTAAGTCATTGATTTATAATGTTCACGCTCAGGGCGTTCCCGCTTCGCCACAAGTTTGGCCCTCCGGGGAAAATGCAGGTAAGCATTTGTTAATCGTAGCTTTTAAGTAGAATTTTATGCGCATTGATTAGGTTCTCACTCAAGGCGGGAGACAAACAAACACACCGCCAAACAAAACAGTGAGGCAGTCATGATCAATAGCAAAGTTAAGCCGCAGGCCGTTGTTGCCGATGCACATGAAGATACCATCCGCTCGCTCTACATGGAGTCGCTGCACCTGGTGGAACGCCTCCACCGCCGCCTCCTCGATGTCATCAAGGACGAGTTCGACCGTCAGGGTCGTGATGACGTCAACGCCGTTCAGGCCCTGCTGCTGTTCAACATCGGCAATTCCGAACTGACGGCCGGCGAGCTTCGTTCGCGTGGTTATTACCTCGGCTCGAACGTCTCGTACAACGTCAAGAAGCTGGTCGATCTCGGTCTCATCAACCACCAGCGTTCGCGCGTCGACCGCCGCTCGGTCCGCATCAGCCTGACCGAAAAGGGCCAGGAAATCGCCGAAACGGTCGCCCGCCTTTATGAACGCCACGTCGGCTCGATCGAAAAGGTCGGCGGCATCGGCACCGGCGAGTTCTCCGAGATGAACAAGCTGCTGCAGCGCCTCGATCGCTTCTGGAACGACTCGATCGCTTACCGCCTGTAACCGCAAGACGGTTCCACTGTTTAAGCCGGGAGCATTATTTTGCTTCCGGCTTGCGGATTCCGCGTTCCGCGGTTTTCCCTGTCACGCATAACCCTCGTTCGGGCCTTCGCGCTGTTTTTCAGGCGAACAAAGCTTCGTGAGGTGAGGCCCGTGACACGAATCGGCCATATTGATATGGGACCGGCAAAGGTGAAGGAGCCGGCTGTTTCTCCTGCTGTTGCGGCAAGTGCCGACTGTTCTGCCAGACAATAGCGCCCAACAGATGGGTGGTGAGTACTACCAGCCGGCAGACACGTTGTACGTGTTTGTTAATCATATTGATTTAGGCATTGTTGATAATGCCGAAGAGAGTGGCTGGTAGGTAGAATGACAAAAAAAACCGTTTCCGAATCCGTATCGCGCCGCACGCTTCTGCGTTCGGCCGTTTCCGTTGGTGTTGCAGCACTCGCTGCGCCGGCTCTTGCGCAGAACGCGCTGAACGATCTCATGGGCTCGTCGCGCCGTGGCAATTGGGATGACCAGTTCGATGCCAATTCCTCGCGTTCGGCCGTGGGTGTCGTTTCCAACAATCCGGTTCTTGGACGCGAAGCGCCTGTCTATATGCAGCAGGCGATCATGCAATATCAGCAGATAGTGCAGAATGGCGGCTGGCCGGAAGTGCCCGCGTCGCAGCAGCGTCTCCAGATCGGCGTCTCCGATCCTTCCGTGCAGGCGCTGCGTCAGCGACTGATGGTGTCCGGCGACCTGCCGCGCGAAGCCGGCATCTCCAGCGCCTTCGATTCCTATGTCGATGGCGCGCTGAAGCGTTTTCAGGCCCGTCACGGTCTTCCGGCGGATGGCGTCATCGGCGAATACACCACGAAGGCGCTCAATGTTTCCGCGCAGATTCGTCTGGCGCAGCTACAGACCAACCTTGTTCGCATCCAGTCCATGTCGGGCGATCTCGGCCAGCGTCACCTGATGGTGAATATCCCGGCCGCCGCCATCGAGGCAGTGGAGAATGAACGCGTCGTGTTGCGCAACACGGCCGTCGTCGGTCGCGCCAGCCGTCCGACCCATGTGATCAACTCCAAGATTTACGAAGTCATCCTGAACCCTTACTGGACCGCACCGCGCTCGATCGTCGAAAAGGACATCGTGCCGTTGATGCAGAAGGACCCGACCTATCTGGAGCGGAACAATATCCGCCTCATCGACGGTAAGGGACAGGAAGTGTCGCCAACCGCAGTCGACTGGTTCGCGCCGAAGGCTCCGAACCTGATGTTCCGTCAGGACCCCGGCAAGATCAACGCCATGTCGTCCACGAAGATCAACTTCCACAATCCCAATAACGAATATATGCACGACACGCCGCAGCAGGGCCTGTTCAACAAGCTGATGCGTTTCGAATCCTCCGGCTGTGTGCGCGTGCAGAACGTGCGCGACCTGACGAGCTGGCTGCTGCGCGACACGCCCGGCTGGTCGCGCCAGGAGATGGAACGCGTCATCGCCACCCGCGTCAACACGCCGATAAAGCTCGCTCAGGAAGTTCCCGTTTATTTCGTCTATATCACCGCATGGTCGGCAAAGGACGGCGTGGTTCAGTTCCGCGACGATATCTACGGCAAGGACGGCAATGCCGAACTGGCGCTCAACACCACCGCGGGCATGGAGCAGCCGGCAGGTGCCGTGGACGACGATCTGCTGCCGCGCAATTGAGGGTCATCCCTCATTTTCGGATAGAGAGAGAGCCGCGCCATCCTGGTGCGGCTTTTTCTTTGTCGATGGCGAAAACAACCGTCACTTTTCGCCCCAACGTCGCAGTTTGACGGGCAAATCTCGCTGCCCGTATTGCTCTTGTCCGGGCAGGGCGCTAAGACGCCATCGCATTACTGTTTCAGGAGCCTTCATCATGTCGAACACAGATGCTTTCTTCTCCCGCCCGCTTGCCGAAGCCGATCCGGATATTTTCGGCGCGATCGAGAAGGAACTGGGTCGCCAGCGCCACGAGATCGAACTGATCGCATCGGAAAATATCGTTTCCCGCGCCGTGCTCGAAGCGCAGGGTTCGATCATGACCAACAAATATGCGGAAGGTTATCCGGGCAAGCGTTATTACGGCGGCTGCCAGTTCGTAGACATCGCTGAAGAGCTCGCCATCGAGCGCGCCAAGAAGCTGTTCGGCGTCAACTTCGCCAACGTCCAGCCGAACTCCGGTTCGCAGATGAACCAGGCCGTGTTCCTCGCACTCCTGCAGCCGGGCGATACCTTCATGGGCCTCGACCTGAATTCGGGCGGTCACCTGACGCATGGTTCGCCGGTCAACATGTCCGGCAAATGGTTTAACGTCGTGTCCTACGGCGTGCGCGAAGGCGACAACCTTCTCGACATGGACGAGGTGGAGCGCAAGGCCAAGGAAACCCGGCCGAAGCTCATCCTCGCCGGTGGCACCGCCTATTCTCGCGTCTGGGACTGGAAGCGTTTCCGCGAGATCGCCGATGAAGTCGGCGCTTATCTGATGGTCGACATGGCCCACATCGCCGGTCTCGTTGCCGGTGGCCAGCATCCGTCGCCGTTCCCGCATTGCCATGTTGCCACCACCACCACGCACAAGTCTCTGCGTGGCCCGCGTGGCGGCATGATCCTCACCAATGACGAGGATCTGGCCAAGAAGTTCAACTCGGCCGTCTTCCCCGGCCTGCAGGGCGGCCCGCTGATGCATGTCATCGCCGCCAAGGCCGTTGCCTTCGGTGAAGCTTTGCAGCCGGAGTTCAAGGATTATGCCGCACAGGTGGTGAAGAACGCCAAGGCGCTGGCCGAAACCCTGATCGAAGGCGGTCTGGATGTCGTCTCCGGCGGCACGGACAACCACCTGATGCTGGTTGACCTTCGCAAGAAGAACGCCACCGGCAAGCGCGCGGAAGCAGCTCTTGGCCGCGCTTACATCACCTGCAACAAGAACGGCATTCCTTTCGATCCGGAAAAGCCCTTCGTCACCTCGGGTGTCCGTCTCGGCACGCCGGCCGGCACGACGCGCGGTTTCAAGGAAGCGGAATTCCGAGAAATCGGCAAGCTGATCGTCGAGGTTCTCGATGGTCTGAAGGTTGCCAATTCGGACGAGGGCAACGCCGCCGTCGAGGCTGCGGTGCGTGAAAAGGTCGTCAGCCTGACCGACCGTTTCCCGATGTACCCGTACATGTAAGGAAAAAAGACGATGCGCTGCCCATTTTGCGGTTCCGAAGACACACAGGTCAAGGACTCGCGTCCGGCGGAGGACAATACCTCCATCCGCCGGCGGCGCATCTGCCCCGATTGCGGCGGCCGCTTCACGACCTATGAGCGCGTGCAACTGCGCGAGTTGATGGTCATCAAGAAAAGCGGCCGCAAGCTGCCCTTCGACCGGGAAAAGCTGGTGCGTTCTTTCGAGATCGCGCTGCGCAAACGCCCGGTCGATCGCGACCGGATCGAACGCGCTGTCTCCGGCATCGTTCGCCGCCTGGAAAGTTCGGGTGAGACGGAAATTCCCTCGGAAGAAATCGGTCTACAGGTTCTTGAAGCACTGAAAAGCCTCGATGATGTAGCCTTCGTGCGTTACGCTTCGGTCTATCGCGATTTCAGCCATGCCGAGGATTTCGAGAACGTTATCGCCGAAATCAACGCCAAGATCGCCCGCGATACGGACGCCGGGGTCTAGCCGTGACCACCCGTGTCGATGACGAAAGGTTCATGGCCCGCGCCATCGAGGTTTCGCTTCGCCATCAGGGCCAAACGCTCACCAATCCCTCCGTCGGCTGTGTTCTCGTCAAAGACGGGCGAATCATCGCCGAGGCCGTGACCGCCGTTGGCGGCCGCCCGCATGCCGAACGGCAGGCGCTGGCAATCGCCGGAGAGGCGGCGCGCGGCGCGACCGCCTATGTGACGCTCGAACCCTGTTCCCACTGGGGCAAAACCCCGCCCTGCGCCAATGCCTTGGTGGAATACGGCGTCGCCCGTGTCGTGGTGGCGGTGGATGATCCCGATGAGCGCGTTTCCGGCCGCGGTTATCAGATATTGCGCGATGCCGGCATTGTCGTGGAAACCGGCCTGTTGCGGGACGAAGGTAAAAGGGCGCTCGCCGGTTACCTCACAAGACAGGTAAAAAAACGCCCGCATGTGATTCTGAAGCTTGCGGTTTCTGCTGACGGCATGATCGGCAGGCAGGGC
>NZ_JAQKGN010000012.1:0-145868 GCF_027956555.1 Agrobacterium sp. ST15.16.055 | reverse complement strand
GCTGAACGATGTTCAGCGGGCGGCCCTGACAAAGGCCATCGAACGGGGACCGACGCCGTATCTCGACGGTGTCGTGCGCTGGCGTTTATGCGACCTGGCCCAATGGCTGTGGGAGGAGTTCCGTGTCTCGGTGAGCGAACAGACGCTCAGCCGGGAGGTCCGTGCCATGGGTTACCGCAAGCTCGCTGCCCGCCCCAAGCATCATGCTCAGGACCCTCAAGCCATTGAGGATTTTAAAAAAACTTCCCCGCCGCAGTGGCAGAAATCGCAGGCGGGGCCGCTCAAGGAAAGCGAATAGAGATTTGGTATCAGGATGAAGCCCGGATTGGTCAAAAGAACAAGATCACCCGCCGCTGGGCAAAGCGGGGATCAAGGCCATCTGCACCACACGACCAGCGAACCCGCTCGGCCTACATCTTCGGTGCCATCTGCCCCAAGCAGGGCAAAGCGGCGGCGTTGGTCATGCCTTGGTGCGACACCTACGCGATGACGCAGCATCTGGCTGAAATCTCACGGCACGTGGCCGATGGTGCGCATGCCATCCTCATCATGGACCAGGCGGGATGGCACATGTCCAATAATCTCGTCATCCCCGGCAACATCTCGATCCTGCCCCTGCCGTCGAAGTCGCCAGAGCTGAACCCGGTTGAAAACCTCTGGCTCTTCATGCGCGAGAACTGGCTGTCGAACCGCATCTTCAAATCCTACGACGACATCGTCGCGCACTGCTGCGACGCCTGGCGCAAGCTTGAAAGCCAGCCATGGCGCATCATGTCCATCGGACGAAGAGAATGGGCAAATGGGTTCTGATCAGTGAGGAGCCGTATTAGCCAATCTTCGAACAGCATTGCCTAATTGCATTTATTGTGCAATTTTCTAGCCGTTTCAGGTGTTATTATGTTTTTATTTAATTCTTTTTTAACAAAAAATAAGTCCGCTTTTTTCGCCGTTGGTCTCGCCAGCGCGTTGATGAATGTTCTTAATCTTTCCGGCTCGCTTTTCATGCTGGAAGTTTACGACCGCATTTTGCCAAGCAAGAGCATTCCATCCCTTGTGGCGCTGGTCGTTCTCCTGATCGTTCTCTACGCGTTTCTGATGGGGTTCGACGCGCTGCGAGGACGCATATTGGCGCGCATCTCGGACAATATGGACGACGCGCTCAATCAGAAGCTTTTCAGGGCGTCAATCACTGCCCCGCTCCTTGCCTCGGGGAAGATCGATGGGCTGCAGATCGTCGGCGATCTCGATCAGATCCGCCAGTTTCTCTCCGGGCCAGGTCCGGCGGCTTTTTTCGATATTCCCTGGCTGCCCATCTATCTGCTGATCTGTTTCGCCCTGCATCCATGGATCGGGTTTGCTGTGCTCGGCGGCGCCTTGGTTCTTATCGTACTGACGCTTCTGACTAATTGGTTGACCGAAAGGGCGACAAAACAGGCTTATACTGCACGAGGCCAAAGAAACGTCCTCGTCGGCAGCAGCCAGCGCAACATTGAATCCATCAAGACCATGGGCATGATGGGGGCGGTGACATCCATGTGGGACGAGCTACATTCCAGATATCGCGCCGTCACCCTGTCGACATCCGATACGGCCGGCATGCTCGGCGCCATGTCGCGAACATTCCGACTGTTGCTGCAATCCGGCGTCATGGCGATCGGCGCCGTTCTTGTCATCGACGGCAATGCATCGGCGGGCAGTATCATCGCAGGGTCGATCCTCTCCGCAAAGGCGCTCGGCCCTGTCGAACATGCGATTGCGAACTGGCGCAGCTTCATGACCGCAAGACAGGGCTGGAAACGCGTCAACGAGTTCCTGGAACTGGTGCCCGAACCCTCGCCGCCGCTCTCCCTGCCCCGCCCGCAATATACCGTAGCGGTTGACCGTGTAACCGGTGGACCGCCAAACGGCGCGCGCGATACGGTTGCCGATATTTCCTTCACGCTGAACGCGGGCGATGGTCTCGGCATCATCGGCCCAAGCGCCTCCGGCAAATCCACGTTGGCACGCTTGATGACCGGCATCTGGCCCTATGAACGCGGTTCCGTCCGCTTCGATGGGGCCGCGCTCAACCAGTGGGATTTCGAGTTTCTCGGCAAATCCGTCGGCTACATGCCCCAGCAGGTGGAGCTGATGCCCGGGACTGTGGCGCAGAATATTGCGCGCTTCGACCGCGATGCGACAGCGGAAGCGGTTGTCGCCGCGGCCAAGGCCGCACAGGTGCATGAGCTGATCCTGAACCTGCCCAACGGTTACGATACCTATATTGGCGACCGTGGCGAGGCTTTATCGGGCGGACAAAAACAGCGCATCGGCCTTGCCCGCGCCCTGTTTGGCGAGCCTTTTTTCGTTCTTCTCGATGAGCCGAACTCCAATCTGGACAGCGAAGGCGAAGCGGCCCTGCGCAACGCCATTGGCGACATCAGGGCGCGCGGCGGCATCGTCGTCGTGATTGCCCATCGCCCCAGCGCGATTGAAAGCGTCAATCTGGTGATGGTGATGAGCAACGGTCGGATGCTGCGTTTTGGCACGAAGGAGGAGGTGCTCGCGCAAATACTGCGGCAGAATATCCGCCAGGTGCCTGAGGAGGAAGAGACGCGCAAGATTGAAAACCGGGTGAGCGAAAATGGTTGAGACGGAAAAAACCGGCAGGACAAATGCCTCCATTCTCAAACACTCGACCGCGGTGGTCGTTCTGGCGCTCGGCCTGTTGGTCGGATTGGGCGGGTGGGCTGCTTTTGCAAAGCTTGCCGGTGCGGTGGTCGCCACTGGCCGGGTCGTCGTTGAAGGCAATTCCAAAAAGATCCAGCATCTTTCCGGTGGCATCGTCAGCGAGATAAATGTCGCCGAAGGTGACAGGGTAGAAGCCGGTCAGATCCTGTTGCGGCTGAGCGCGACCGTCGTGCAGGCGAACCTCTCGATCGTTGAAAATACGCTTGCGCAACTTTACACGCGACGGGCTCGTCTGCGTGCGGAAATTGCCGAGGCGACGTCTTTCACCGTGCAGGAAGATCTGGCGGCCCTGACGAGTTCCAAGGCGGCCAAAACCTTTATCGACAGCGAACAGAACCTCTTCAACAGCCGTCGCAACGCCTTGATCGGCATGAAGAAGCAGCTGGCAACTCGCAAGGATCAGCTCGCCGACGAGGCTCGCGGCCTCGAGGTGCAGGTGCAGGCAACGGACAATGAGCTTACCATCGTCAAAGAAGATGTTTCCAAGACGGACGAGCTCTTCAAAAAAGGGCTTGTCACGCTTCAGCGCCTCAATCTCCTCAAGCGCCAGCTTTCCAATCTCGAAGGCCAGCAGGGCCAATACATCGCCGCCCGGGCACAGACGGTGGGCAAGCTGAGCGAATTGGACCTGCAATTGCTTCAGCTCGATGAAGACCGGAAATCGGAAGTCACGAAAGATCTGACATCGATCGAAGCGACCGTCGCGGAATATGAAGAGAGGCTGGCGGCAACGCGCGATCAGCTGGATCGCCTTGACATCCGCTCACCGATCGCCGGCCGCGTCTACCAGCTTTCAGTGCATAATATAAACGGTGTCATTCAACCGGGCGAAGTGCTGATGCTGGTGGTGCCTGAGCAGGATGAGCTTGCCATCGAGGCCAATATAACCCCACGGGACATCGATCAGATTTACGTCGGACAGCCGGTTACCATTCGTTTCACGGCGTTCAATCAAAGCACGACGCCGGATTTCAGCGCGCAAGTTGCTGTCGTCGCCCCGGACCTGCAGATGGATTCCCGGACCGGCACATCTTATTACGCGCTGCGTATCAAACCCGACAAGGCCGGAATGGGTCATCTGCCCGGCGGGAAACTATATCCCGGCATGCCGGCCGAAGTATTCATACAAACCAGCGAAAGGAGTGTTCTTTCTTATTTTGTAAAACCGTTCCAGGACAGGCTCAAAAAGACCTTCGTACAGGAATAAACAGTTTCCATTGCATAATTTTTCGAAAGGAATTTTCGCAACACGCTAAAGACGCACTTTATTCAAAAAAACAATTTCTTATATTGTATTATCATTTTTTACGTATTAAATATTACCCGCAATATTTATTACAAATTTAATTTCAATTCATCGATTTCTCAAAAATTTATGGGAGTGTAAAATGGCGTTAAAAGTAACTTTTGGTAATGGTGGCGCTGCTTCGGTCTCTTCGCTCACCAATCTGGTCGATCAGGAAGCTTATAAGCTCCTAACCGAATCCACAGCACAGGTCAAAAACGGTTCTTCGCTCGACTCCGGCGTGGTCAATGTCGGCGCGGTATCCGTTCCCGGCACCGGCGCGGGCGGCACGGTCGATGTCGGCTATGATCCCAGCTCTAACAGCTTCAAATTTGACGTGTCTTCGGCATGGAATTCGGTAAAAAACGCTCTCGCCCAGTCCGACACTTCTGAAAACCTTATCTTCAAGGATTTCGTTCAGGTCGATGTTCATCTCGGCGGCACCGGTTCGTCCAACGTTGAAGTTCTCAATGCCAAGCGTGGCAACATCTCGACCGGCGAAGGCAATGACACTGTCACCGTCTCTGTCATTTCGAACGACAAGGCTTGGGTAAACGCCTTCAACATCGACACGGGCGCCGGCAACGACACCATCGTGGTCAAGGCGGGCACGGCATTCGATGGCGGCGTTGCTGCCGGTACCAATGTCGTGAACGGTGGCGCTGGCGTCACCGACGGCAGCTTCACCTCCGTCAAGATCGACGCCGGCGCAGGCAACGACTCTATCGACCTGAGTGGCGTAAACCTCGCCTCCTCGCTGGTAACCGGCGGTAAGGGCATCGACCACATAAAGGCAAGCGGTGGCGCCGATACCTTCGTCTTCAATCTCGGCGACATGGCCAAGAGCTTTGCGACCGACACTATCGAAGGCTTCAACACGGCCATGGACAAGCTCAAGCTGGTCGGTACGGTACTCGACAACTGGGCGGTGTCGACGATCGATAACGACACCATCCTCACCTACAACGTCACTGGCGAGCACAAGGGCGAAAAGATCGTTGTCGCCGGTGTCCACCTGACCGGTAGCGACTGGTTCACCGCGTAATTCTCTCGAAGAGAATTCATTATCTGCCGCTTAAAATGATCGTGGCCCGGAGACATCCGGGCCACGATTTTTTGCATATGCGGCGATCGGCAACCGCTTCAGATGTCGCAATATTCCAAAATCAGGCCGCTTTGACCTGATTGCCCATTCTGCGCGTTGCGATGATGACCAGCACGCCTGCTAGCGCCAGGCAAAAGGCAAGGAAGAACATCGGCGCAATGGTGCTGCCGGTCTCATCCTTGATCCAGGGCACCACGTTCTGCGCCACGAAGCCACCCAGATTGCCGACGGAATTGATCGCGGCGATGCCGGCGGCCGCACCTGCTCCCTTGAGGAAGCGGCCGGGCAGGCTCCAGAACACCGGCTGGCCGGCAAAGATGCCGGCAGCGGCGATGCAGAGGAAGGCGAACTGCAGCACCGGGTCATTGAGCAAGGCCGACATCAACAGGCAAAAGGCGCCGATGAAGGCGGGGGCGACGATATAGGGCGTCTTGTTCTTTGCCTTGTCGGCTGCCAAAGGCACGACGAACAGGGCAACGGCAACAATCACCCAGGGGATGATGTTGATGAAGCCATTGGCGGTGTTGGAAACGCCGAAGCTCTTCACGATGGTCGGAAGCCAGTAGCTGAGACCATAAGCGGCCAGCGGGAATCCGACATAGCAGAGCGCCATGAACAGAACGCGCGGATTGACCAGCGCCTTGAAGCCATCCTCTGCATGCTCTTCCATGCCCTTGTTCTCTTGGGCCAGCCGGTTCTTCAACCAGTCCTTCTCATCCCGGCTCAGGAACTTCGCCTTTTCGGGTGTATCGTCCAGATAAAAGAAGGTGACGATACCCGCGATCACCGCCGGAATACCGGTCGCGAGAAACACCCATTCCCATCCGGCATAGCCGAGGAAACCATCCAGATCGAGCAGCATGCCGCCGAGCGGCGCGCCGATGGCATTGGCAAGCGCGCTGAAAATCATGAACAGGCCGATCATACGGCCGCGATAATCGCGCGGGAACCAGAGCGTCATCAGGAACAATACACCCGGGAAGAAGCCCGCCTCGCAGAGTCCGAGCAGGAAGCGCAGGATGTAGAACATCGTGGCGTTCTGCGTGTAGGCAAGCGCGATGGTGACGGCGCCCCAGGAAACCAGAATGCGGGCAAACCATTTGCTGGCGCCGAAACGGTTGAGGAACAAGTTGCTCGGCACTTCGAAGATGAAGTAACCGATGAAGAACAGCGATGCGCCAAGGCCGTAGGCATATTCGCTAAGGCTCAGCGCATCGACCATCTGCAGCTTTGCGAAGCTGACATTCTGGCGGTCGATATAGGCAATGAGATAGAGAAGGCCAAGAAACGGCATCAGCCGCCAGGTGATCTTCGAGATAAGGGCTTTTTCGGATACCATATGCTTTCCCTCCCTTCGATTTCTCGTCGAAACGCAAATGATAAGGGAACCCATCTATATGTGCGCCGCAAAATAGGCAAGTTGCATTGCATCATAACCATTGAAGATCCCCTGCAAGACAAGACTGTTGAGGCCATTCAGCAATGATGCAGCGCACATGGAAAATGCCAAGCCGTCGCGTCCCGTGCTCTGCGCATTCATGTTGCCGTTAAACCGGCGATCTGCTATGAAGGCTGCCATGGGATCTAAATTCGGATGTCTCGCGCAGAATGTTTATGTGCTGCAGGACCACAAGCGTCTGCCGGCACGGTTCTTTGCGCGTGTTTCCGGGGCGCTCACCAGCCGACTTAGGCTCGCCTGACAGCACCGCTGTCCACGCCATTCTGAACCCTGGTTACACTTTTCCATGACAAGGCATAGAGCCATGAGCGCACCCCGCACCTTATATGACAAGATCTGGGACGACCACGTCGTCAATCGCGACCCAGACGGAACCTGTCTTCTCTACATCGACCGTCACCTCGTCCATGAGGTGACGAGCCCGCAGGCCTTCGAAGGCCTGCGCATGGCCGGTCGCCCCGTGCATTCGCCTACCCGCACGCTGGCCGTTGTGGACCACAACGTTCCGACCACGGCCGACAGGCTGGAAGGCATCAAGAACGAGGAAAGCCGCATTCAGGTGGAAGCGCTTGCGCAGAACGCCAAGGATTTCGGCGTCGAATATTATTCCGAGCGCGACAAGCGCCAGGGCATTGTCCATATCGTCGGCCCCGAACAAGGTTTCACCCTGCCCGGCATGACGATCGTCTGCGGCGACAGCCACACCTCGACCCACGGCGCCTTTGGCGCACTGGCGCATGGCATCGGCACCTCGGAAGTGGAGCATGTTCTGGCGACGCAGACGCTGATCCAGAAGAAAGCCAAGAACATGCTGGTGCGTGTCGACGGTAAAGTTCCTGATGGCGTTACCGCCAAGGACATCATCCTCGCCATTATCGGCGAGATCGGCACGGCGGGTGGCACCGGCCACGTGATCGAATTTGCCGGCGAGGCGATCCGCTCGCTCTCCATGGAAGGCCGCATGACGGTCTGTAACATGACCATTGAGGGCGGCGCGCGTGCGGGCCTTATCGCACCGGATGAAACCACCTTCGATTACATCAAGGACAAGCCGCGCTCGCCGAAGGGTGAAACGCTGGAACAGGCCATCGCCTATTGGAAAACGCTGAAATCCGACGAAGGCGCTCATTACGACAAGGTCGTGGTGCTGGATGCGGCCAACCTGCCGCCCATCGTCTCCTGGGGTTCGTCTCCGGAAGATGTGACCTCCGTTGAAGGCATTGTTCCCAATCCCGATGACATCGAGGAAGAAAACAAGCGCGCCTCCAAGTGGCGTGCGCTTGAGTATATGGGCCTGAAGCCCGGTACGCGCATCACCGATATCGCCATCGACCGCGTCTTCATCGGCTCCTGCACCAATGGCCGCATCGAGGATTTGCGCGCGGCGGCGAAGATCGTTGACGGCCGTAAAGTCGCTCCCACCGTTTCGGCCATGATCGTGCCGGGCTCCGGTCTCGTGAAGGAACAGGCGGAACAGGAAGGTCTGGACAAGATTTTCCTCGAAGCCGGTTTCGAATGGCGCGAACCGGGCTGCTCCATGTGCCTTGCCATGAATGATGACCGCCTGAAACCCGGCGAACGCTGCGCCTCCACCTCGAACCGCAATTTCGAGGGCCGTCAGGGCTATAAGAGCCGCACTCACCTCGTCTCGCCAGCTATGGCGGCAGCGGCGGCGATCGCCGGTCATTTCGTCGACGTGCGTGAGTGGCAATGATTGCCGCATGATGGCTTGAACAGCAAACCCCGGAGCGATCCGGGGTTTTTGTTTATTCGGAAATAATCTTCACACGCTGGCCGGGCTGCAGCGTCGCCGTGGCGCTCATGGCATTGATCATGCGGAACATGTCGAGCTTCCGGTCGGTTCCCATCATCCGCGCCGCCATCGTCGCCACGGTTTCACCGGGCTTCACAGTCACCACCCGCACCCTCAGCGGCTTCAGCGAGGCAATTTCCTGCGGCGTCATCTTGCGGAAGCTGGTGCGCAATATGTTGGCGATAGAATCGAGCTGGGTATTGCCCTTCGGCACGGCCGTCAGGAAACGGAATATCTGCTGGCCGACACGAATGACGGTCACGTCAAAGTCCCATTTATCCGCACTTGCCCGGGCTGTCGCAGCCTCCAGACCGTTGATCTTCGTTTCCTTGACGGTTTCCGGCAACAGGCCGGCAACCCAGCCGCTGGTCAGATAATTGGCAAGGCTCGTCTGTTTCGGATCGGCGACGCCGTCGAAACGGATCGCCATATCGCCCGGTCCCGTCGCCAGAACAGCCTCGACCTTGTTGTCGATGACGAAACCTTCCGGCACATCGAAACGAATGCCAAGCGTTCCGTGCAGGAATGTCTGGCCGCGGACATAACCCTCCTGCGGGCTGTCGCCATAAAGCAGGCCGTCTATGCCATCCAGAAACCAGTCGCGACCACGATCCCCGACCTGGCCGTCCTGGCCGAAGGCGCGTGCATGACGCCGCGCAAGCTCGATGCGCTGCGGCGTGTTGGGGTGGCTGGAAAGAAAGTCGAGGCTCTGGTCGTTTTCAGGGTCGGCCGAGGAGAAGCGCGCATAGGCCGCCATGGAATCCAGAAAACGCGGCGAGGCAAAGGGGTCGTAACCGGCCTCGCCCAGCATGCGCACGCCGATCACATCCGCCTGCAATTCCTGCTGGCGCGAAAAGGCCGCGAGCCGCAGCTTGCCGCGCGCAAGCGCCTGCTTGCCAGCAAGATCGCTCGACAGCACTTCGGCAACCACGCGGCTGGCAATCACCTCCGCCTCTTCGCGGCGCTGGCGTTCGATGCCGTGATTGGCGGTGACATGGCCCATTTCATGCGAAAGCACGGCGGCCACTTCCGAAGCATCGTTGGCAAGCGCTAGCAGTCCGCGCGTCACGTAAAGATATCCGCCCGGCAGCGCAAAGGCGTTGATGGCCGGCGAGTTAAGGATAGTGATGCGGTAGGACTGTTGCGGGTTTTCCGAAACAGCCGTCAGAGCACCGGCGATGCGGGCGACAAGCCGCTCCGTCTTGGCGTCACGATATTCGCCGCCATAACTTGCCACGATGCGCGGATGTTCCCGTGCACCCATCTGGGCGCGCGGATCATTCTTCTGCACTTGTTCGACCGTTTGCGGATTATCCGACGGCCGCAAGGTGGACTGGTATGCCGGGCTGAAGAGAGACTGACACGACGACAGGAACACGGCAGACGCCGTCAGCACGGAACAGGCGGCAACCATCCTGCCCGAACGGCGAAGGCCTGAACGGGAGAAGAGCCTCCCCTCTGCGGTCATGCTATTTCTCATTCTCTATGCCTGCCCCTAACGTTCCTGATCATCCGTTAATTGCAGACCAGAATAACAGATTCGCCCCAACGGGCGATGAATGCCGAAACGGTAAAAACGATCCATCAAGTCCGGATTATTCCTGAAGAACGCAATAATTCCCATCTTTTCTCGGGCAACAACTTGAAACTGGCAAGTGCAAATTAGCGCCATTGAAGTCATCTAAATCGATTGCCAGCGGCACACGTCGAAAATAAGGCGATCACCCGTTCAGAAAACTGTCCACCGCCTTCACATTTTGTGTGGCGAAGAAATCTGCGGTAGAGCCGACATAGACAACCCGGCCGCGATCAAGAAAAACCACCTGCTGCGCCAGCTTCTTTATGTCGTCAGGATGGTGGGTGACAATAATCACCGTGTTTTTTGTTTCTCCATGCAAGTCGAGAAGCAGGGAGGCCATACCCGCCCGCAGTCCCGGATCGAGTGCGGCAAAGGGCTCGTCGAGCAGCATGACCGGTTTTTTTCTGACCAGCGCGCGCGCCAGCGCCGCCCTCTGCCTTTCTCCGCCGGAAAGCGTGCCCGGCAAACGTTTGTCGAAACCCGCAAGACCGACGCGGACGAGGGCCATCTCAATCCGTTCCCGGTCTTCCAAACGTAATTTCAGCCCGGGGCTGACACCGAGAGCGACATTGGTGAAGATATCGAGATGGGCGAAAAGATTATTATCCTGGAAGATCGATGAGACCGGTCTCTCCGAAGGATCGAGCGCCGCCATGTCCTGCCCGCCGATCATCACGCGGCCGGAATCCGGCACCTCGAAGCCTGCGACGAGGTTGAGAAGCGTCGACTTGCCAGAACCGGACGCGCCAACGACAGCGGTTATCCGGCTCTGCGGGAATGTGCAATCGAGGTCGAGATCCTGCGTTCCAAGCCGCAGCCTGACCTTGTTGAGTTCAACGGCAAAATCTTCGCCGGTCATATGCTCGCCCTTGCAGATGGGGATTGCCGCGCAACACCGCCTGCGGCAAGCAGCAGGCAGACGATACCGAGAAGGAAGGCATAACCGGCGGCGTCATTGGTACGATAGCTGCCCATGCTGCTGTAAACCAGCCATGGCAGGGTGACGAAACTTTCCGACCCGAACAGGGCAACCGCACCTAAATCGCCGAGAGACAGGGCCATGGCGAAGGAAAACGCCATGGCCAGCGGCCGCCACAGAACCGGAAGATCGGCGAACCGCAGCCGCGTCAAGCCCTGAAGCCCGAGACTGGCGGAAAGCCGGCCGGTGCGCAAAAAATGACTGGTGAAAGCCGGTTCCAGCACCCGCATGGCAAGCGGCAAAGCCATCAGCATATTGATGAGCGCCACGAGGCCCGGCGCATAGAAGCTGACATCGCCGAAAACCCGCAATAACAGAAACCACCCGCTTCCCAATACGACAGGCGGCACCAAAAGCACCAGCGAAGACCCCGCCCCCAGCATGGCGGAGAGGAAGCGCAGGGGTTGCCCCGCCTGCCGTCTGGAGCCTATCGCCTGTCGCGCGCCGATGATCGCCATGCAGCAGAGCACAACAAGGGCTGCAGACAGTGCGGCAATTGCAAGACTGGCCACCGCCGCGCGCAGGAAAATCGGCGCGGACAGAAGGCGCGGCAGATCGGCCCTCAAACCCGAAACAGCGATGGCGGCAAGCGGCAGGCCGATCAGCAGAACAGTGAACACGATTGCCACGCCATCCCAAAGGCGAGCGCCGACGCCTTTTCCATCGAAACGGCGAAGGGAACGACCAAGCGAGGGAATCTCCGCTTCGGGCGACGGCAAAAAGGCAAGAAGGCCGAGTAGAATTGCGGTGAGGGCAATCTGCAAAACCGAAAGCGCAATCGCCCGCTGCGGATCGAAATCGAACCGCAGCGCCTGATAGATCGCCACCTCCAGCGTCGTTGCCGCCGGCCCACCGCCCAAAAGAAGAACGAGCGTGAAGCTGGTGGCGCACAGCATGAAGACAAGCCCGGCAATACCGGGGATGAGACGCGCGACCGCCGGCCATTCGATAAAACGGAAAATCGAAACCGGACCCATACCGAGGCTCGCCGCCATGCGCCAATATTCGCCCGGAATACGCTCCAGCCCGGCCAGCATCAGCCGCACCGAAAGCGGCAGATTGAAAAACACATGGGCAATAAGAATGCCGGAAAGACCGTAAATGCTGAACGGCTCATCCGCCCCGGCAAAAACAAGGGCCGAATTCAAAACGCCCTGCCTGCCCCAGATGGTGATGATACCGAAAGCGCCGACGATCACAGGCAGACCCATCGGCACCGCCATCAGTCTGACGATCCAGATTCTTCCTGGAAACTCGCGCCGACGGCAAAGCGCCAGTGCCACCGGCAGGCCGAGAAAAAGGGAAAGAAGGGTGGAGAGCGTTGCCTGATAAAGCGTGAAACGCAGGATGCGCAGCGTATAGGCATCCATGATGCCGGCAGCGGGCGCGCCGGCATCAAAAGACAGGAGAGCCGCAACCGCGAGCGCCATGAACAGGAAAACGGCAGCAAAAGCCGCCGTTCCGAAAATGATCGACCGTCGGTAATCGCGACACGGCATCATGCGCGGGTGTGCCCCTTCCTCAATTCATGCTCATGGCGGCAAGCCATTCATCGATCCATGCCTTGCGGTTCCTCGCTACCTCTTCCGGATCCATCAGGAAAGTCTTCTGCGGCACCACGAGTTTGGAAAACGCCTCCGGCAAAGGCTTAGAGGTCGCCGCGACCGGCATCATCCAGTTGTTTTCCGGAATGGCATCCTGAAAACCGGATGTTAGCGTGAAAGCGAGGAACTGCTTTGCCAGTTCCTTGTGCGGCGCGTTTTTGAGGAGACCGGAAACCTCGATCTGGATGTAATGTCCTTCGGAAAAGGCGGCGGCCTGATAACGATCCGTTTTTTCAGCGACCATGTGATAGGCGGGCGAGGTGGTGTAGGAGAGCACCATCGGCACCTCACCCTTGGTGAAGAGGCCATAGGATTCCGACCAGCCCGGCGTGACGGTGAGAATGCGCTTCCTGAACTTTTCCCAAGCCTCCCGGGCCTTGTCGCCGTAAACCGATTTCACCCATAGCAGCAGGCCGAGCCCCGGCGTGGAGGTGCGCGGATCCTGAATGACGATTTTCTGCGAGGGGTCGCCTTCCACGAGGTCTTTCAGGCTCATCGGCGGGCTTTTCACCGTCTGCGTATCATAGATGACAGCGAAATGACCGTAATCATAGGGAATGAAAACATCGTCCGTATAACCGCCCGGCACTTTGGCCGCCGATGCATCGATGCCGCTGACATCGAACAGACCGGTCTGTTTTGCTTCCGCGACAAGATTGGTGTCGAGACCGACGACGACATCCGCCTTGGACCCCGCCCCTTCAAGCTTCAGACGATTGAGCAGCGCCACGCCATCGGCCACGCCGACGAAATTGATCGTGCAGTTACAAACCTTCTCGAAGGCCTCCTTCACCTTGGGGCCGGGACCCCATTCGGAAACGAAACTCTCATAGGTGTAGACGGTCAGTTCCTGTCTATCCTGTGCAATGGCAAGACCGGGCAGAAACAGCGAGGCGGCAACGAGGGAATTCAGGAAAAGACGACGGCGCACGGGTATCTCCTCAAAAAACGATAGGGAAATAGCCGTCTGCGTTAAAGCCGTCTAATCCCTCCGCCGGTATGAACCGGATCAGGTTCTTCGGGTTGGCAAGCCTCTCAGCCTTTTACACCCAAGCGCAAAAGACACCCCGTTAGATCAAGATGATGGTGTAATCCCGCCGTCCGTGATTGGCAAGATGGCCGAGGTCAGCCCTGTTCCGTCATATGCACCAGTTCCCACACATGTCCGTCGGGGTCCTGAAAGCTGCCGGCATACATGAAGCCATGATCCTGCACGGGCTTCCAGCTGCCACCGCCGGAGGCGAGCGCCGTGGCGATCATCCGGTCGATTTCCTCCCTGCTTCCGGCGGAAAGACAGGTCAGAACCTCGGTGGTTCGCGTCGCATCGGCAATGTCGCCGTTGATGAAATCGCGGAAACGTCCCTCCTGCAGAAGCATCACGAAGATATTCTCTTCCACGATCATGCAGAGTGTGTGGTCATCTGAATATTCCGGGTTGAAGCTGAAACCGAGAGCAGTAAAGAAGTTTCTTGACGTCTCGATGTTCTTGACCGGCAGATTGACAAAAATCATGCGCATTTTTCAACTCCTCCAAGCGAACGCCGGCATAGAACGGCAATTCTGCTTTTCTGTCAAAGGCCGAAGGAGGACCGGCAAAGGAAGGACTGATGCCTTCAGCCCTCCAGTTCCTCGCGAAGCATCTCCAGTTCCAGCCATTCTTCTTCCATGACTTCCAGCTTGTCGCGCAGCTTCGACATTTCCTGCGCCAGCGTGTTGAAAGCCTCCGGATCTTTTGTGAAAAGTTCCGGATCGGCCATGCGCTGCTCGCGTTTTGCGATTTCGCTTTGCGCCTTCTCCATCTCCTTAGGCAGATTTTCGAGCGCGAATTTCTGCTTGAAGGAAAGCTTGCCCTTCGCCTTTACAGGCTCCTGTGAAGCCGAGGCGGAAGATGCCGCTTTCGCCTTTTCCTGCTTCTCAGCCTTGCGCTTATCGTCCGACGCCCCCTTGCGCTGCGCCATCATGTCCGAATAGCCACCGGCATATTCGATCCAGCGCCCGTCAGGCTGGTCGGGATTAACAGGGGCGATGGTGGAGGTAACGGTACGGTCGAGAAAATCGCGGTCGTGGCTGACGAGAATGACCGTGCCGGAGAAGCCGGCGACGATTTCCTGCAGCAGATCGAGCGTTTCGATATCGAGATCGTTGGTCGGCTCGTCGAGGATCAGAAGATTGGTCGGCCGTGCCAGAATGCGCGCCAGAATAAGGCGCGCGCGCTCGCCACCGGACAGGTTGCGGATCGGCGTGCGGGCCTGTTCCGGCTGGAACAGAAAGTCCTTCATATAGCCCGTCACATGCTTCAATTCGCCGTTAACCAGCAGATTTTCGCCGCGGCCATCGGTCAGATAATGCGCGAGCGTATCGTTGGGATTGAGATCCTCGCGCTTCTGGTCGAGCGTCGCAATCTCCAGATTGGTGCCAAGCTTCACCGTGCCGCTATCGGGCTCCAGCTGGCCGGTGAGCATCTTCAGAAGCGTGGTTTTACCGGCGCCGTTCGGGCCGACGAAGCCGATGCAATCGCCGCGATGGACGCGCAGCGAAAAGGGCGCGACGATCACGCGCTCGCCGTAAGCCTTGGTGATGGCCTCGGCCTCGATGACCAGTTTGCCGGATTCACGCCCTTCGGTAACGGTCGCCTGCACCGTGCCCTGCGGCCCCTTGTGGCCGCGATATTCCGCACGCATCGCCTGAAGCTCGCCGACGCGGCGCATGTTGCGCTTACGCCTTGCGGTCACGCCATAACGCATCCAGTGTTCTTCGCGCTCGATGGCCTTGCCGAGCTTGTGCTGCTCCAGCTCTTCCTCTTCCAGAACCTTGTCGCGCCATTCCTCGAAATGGGCAAAGCCACGATTGAGACGGCGGGACTGGCCACGATCGAGCCACACGGTCGAGGTCGAGACCTTCTCCAGAAAGCGTCGGTCGTGCGAGATCAGCACCAGCGCACTGCGCGTCTGCTGCAGCTCGCTTTCAAGCCATTCGATGGTGGGAAGATCGAGATGGTTGGTCGGCTCGTCCAGCATCAAAATATCCGGCTCAGGCGCCATGACGCGGGCAAGTGCCGCGCGGCGCGCCTCGCCGCCTGAGAGGCTCTCCGGATTTTCCTGTCCGGTAAGGCCCAGATGTTCGAGAAGATAGGTGACGCGATAGTGATCGTCACCGGGGCCGAGCCCCGCTTCGGCATAGGCCTGAACCGTGTCGTAACCGGCAAAATCCGGGGCCTGCTCCAGATAACGGATGGTGGCCGCCGGATGCCGGAAGACCTCGCCCGACTGCGCCTCGACGAGACCCGCGGCGATCTTCATCAGGGTGGACTTACCGGAACCGTTGCGCCCGACAAGGCAGATGCGATCGCCCGGTTCCACCTGGAGATTGGCGCCGTCGAGCAGCGGGGTCACGCCGAAGGTCAGCTTGATGTCATCGAGTTTCAAAATTGGGGGTGCCAAGGCGTCAGGCTCCGGTCAGGTCATAAGGGCGGGCGAGCACGATGGCTTTTCCGCTTTTCAGCGAGAAATGCACGGGGCCGCCATTCGCGACATTGGAAATAGTGCGGGACGAACCGAAAGCAAGCGCGAAATCCTTCAATGGATAACGCACATTGCCGATATCGAGCCCATCAAGAGCGGTAAATCCGGCAACCGAAAACAGCGAAGCGGGCGGCAGATCAATGGCGAGCGAACCGGCAAGCAACGGCCTTGCCTCTTCCTCACCCGAGGTCAGCGTCACCTCAAAACCATGTTCCGCAAGCGCTACCGCATAAAGAAGGTGTTGCAGAGCATGGTCGCTTCGTGCGCCGCCAAGCGCGCCCACCAGCAGCAGCGAATGCGCGCCGCGCGACAGTGCCTCGGAGACCGCGATCTCACCATCTGTCACTGCCTTTGCCGCCGGATAGGGTTGCCGCGTCACATCGGGCCAGGCGTTGAGCAACTCTTCATTGGCGGAATCGAAATCCCCAACCCACAGCTCGGGCACAAGGCCAAGCGGCCCGGCATGGCGCATGCCGCCATCGGCCGCAATCACACGACTGTCCGCGACCGCCTCTTTCAGACGACCGGTCACCGTGACATCGCCGCCAAGCAGAATGGTGAAGCGCTCTTTGTTCATGCCCTGCCTTACCGCACCTCGGCCGAAAATGGAAAGCAGAAACCCGATGAAATCAGCCTATATTGATTTTCGCCGGCTTCGGGATTATGAAACCCCTCAGTGGTGATTTGCCGACCGGCTTGCAGCCACTTTAAAGAAGTCGCTAAAGGGTCGAGGAAAAGGGCAATTTCCTGGGACCGGTCGCGATTTCGCTGCCGGTTTTTTTGTTTTCGCAACGTTCTTTACGCGACCCGGAAAAGAGAGTTCGACATGCCGATCAAGATTCCCGATACGCTTCCCGCCTTTGAGACCCTCGTTCATGAGGGCGTGCGGGTCATGACCGAAACGGCGGCCATCCGGCAGGATATCCGCCCGCTCCAGATCGGGCTTCTCAACCTCATGCCGAACAAGATCAAGACCGAAATCCAGATGGCGCGCCTCGTCGGCGCCTCGCCGCTGCAGGTGGAATTGTCGCTCATCCGCATCGGCGGCCATCGCGCCAAGAACACGCCGGAAGAACATCTCCTCTCCTTCTACGAGACGTGGGAAGAAGTGCGTCACCGCAAGTTCGACGGTTTCATCATCACCGGCGCGCCGATTGAGCTGCTCGAATATGAGGACGTCACCTATTGGAATGAAATGCAGAAGATATTCGAATGGACCCGCACCAATGTTCATTCGACCCTCAACGTCTGCTGGGGCGCGATGGCCGCCATCTATCATTTCCATGGGGTGCCGAAATACGAGCTGAAGGAAAAAGCTTTCGGGGTCTATCGCCACCGCAACCTTTGCCCCTCCTCGATCTACCTCAACGGCTTTTCGGACGATTTTCAGGTTCCGGTATCACGCTGGACGGAAGTTAGGCGCGCCGATATCGAAAAACACCCCGACCTCGAAATCCTGATGGAATCTGAGGAAATGGGCGTGTGTCTGGTGCATGAAAAGGCAGGCAACCGTCTCTATATGTTCAATCATGTCGAATATGATTCGACCTCATTGTCCGACGAATATTTCCGTGACGTGAATTCCGGCGTTCCCATCAAGCTGCCGCATGATTATTTTCCGCACAATGATCCGGAACTAGCCCCGCTCAACCGTTGGCGCAGCCATGCCCATCTGTTTTTCGGCAACTGGATCAACGAAATATACCAGACGACGCCCTACGATCTCGAATCCATCGGCAAACTCGCTGCGTAAATTGCGGATTGCGAATTGCCGGAAAATGACGCAACGTCCGCCGGCAATTCATGGCAATCGGGAGAATGACGTTATGAGCGACGCGGCGGTGCGGGAGAATTTCGGTTTCACGGCGACCGGCGAAAAAGTCGAACGCGTCACCATCTCGAAAGGCGGGCTGACGGCCAAGATCATCACCTGGGGCGCCGTTATTCAGGATCTGCGTCTTGAAGGCCACCAGCCGCCCCTCGTGCTCGGCTTCGACAAGTTCGAGGACTATAAATATTCCTCCTATTTCGGCGCCACCCCCGGCCGCAACGCCAACCGTATTGGCGACGGCCGGTTCTCGATCGACGGGCACGAATACCAGCTGGAGCTCAATGAAAAGGGCGTAAGCCACCTGCATGGCGGTAGCGACGGCATGGGCAAACGCAACTGGATGCTGATGGAACATGGCGAAAGCCATGTGGTTCTGCAGATTATCGACCCCGATGGCCGCGCCGGTTATCCCGGCAATTGCACGGTCACGGCCACCTATACGATCCTCGACGGCGGCGTGCTTTCGGTGGTCTATGAAACGGTGACCGACCAGCCGACCATCGCCAATGTCTGCCAGCATTCCTACTTCAATCTCGATGGCGCAGACACCGCACTTGGGCATGAGATCAGCATCGCGGCTGATTTTTACCTGCCCACCAATGACAAGCAGATACCGACGGGCGAAATCCGCTCCGTCGAAGGCACCGTCTTCGACCTGCGCCACCCGACACCGATGCGGCGCAAGGAGAATGGCGAGCAGGTTCTCTACGACCATAATTTCTGCCTCTCGCCAGAGCGCCGCGCCAAGCGCAAGGTCGCCCGCGCCTATTCGTCGGCCTCCGATATCGCCCTTGAAGTTCACACCACCGAACCCGGTGTGCAGTTTTATTCGGCCTTTAAACTGGATGTTCCGGTTCCCGGCCTCGATGGCCGTCGCTATGGCCCCTTTGCCGGTTTCTGCCTGGAAACGCAGATATGGCCGGACGCCGTCAACCACGCGGATTTCCCGCACGCCATCCTGCGGCCAGGCGAAACCCTGCGACAGGAAACCGATTATATTTTCAAGAAAGGCTGAAGCGGCACGCCGGGATCAATCCAGCACGCAGCCGACATAGCCGCCGGAGGCGCGGGCGCGCCGTTCGATGAGGCTAGCAAGCCGTTGCAGCCCGCGTCCCGGCTTGCTGGCGACGCGGTCGATTGGATTGGGTAGTGACACAGCCAGCAGCGCCGCCTGACGGGAGCTGAGTTTTGCGGCCGGCACCTTGAAATGGTGCTGGGCGGCAGCCTCGATACCGTAAATTCCCGGTCCCCATTCCGCAACGTTGAGATAAATCTCCATCATCCGCTTTTTCGACCACACGAAATCGGCGGCAATTGCCAGCGGCAATTCCAGCCCCTTGCGCAAAAACGAGCGGCCGTTCCATAAGAACAGATTCTTCGCCGTCTGCATCGGAATAGTGCTGGCGCCGCGGGTGGAAGCCCCCTCGAGCGCATCGCTGACCACGGATTGCATCTGGTTCCAGTCCACACCGCCGTGGAAACAGAACTGCCCGTCCTCAGACATCATCACGGATTGCACAAGGCGCGGCGAAATATCCTCAAGCGGCACCCAGCGTCTATCATAACCCTGAAGCGTCACGAGATCGGCAAGCATCAGCGTTGAAACAGGCCGGATGAACGGCAGCGCATAAACCGGGATAAGCAGATAGGGCAGGATCAGCAAAACCAGCATGGTCATGACGATACGCTTTGCCAACGTGCGAAAATCCACCTTCTGCCTGCTTCGGTCTTCCGCCAGCACAGCATATTCTGCGTCGCTTTCAGGCGTACTGCTCAATATCCGTCCCCGCGCCCCACGCCAATTGAAGCCTTTCATAGTCCATTGCCGCCTTGAAGGCGAGTCCGGTGACACCGTTGCGACCCCGGAATCACGAAAAGGTTTGCCTGCATTCGTCCGGCATGCCAAAGAGCGCGCATGGACGCTCAGATGACGAATTTCGAAACGAGACTGCGCGAAAACGCGGCAAAAACCGAAGCCCTGCTTGGCCGCCTGCTTTCCGGCGAAGCCCGCGCGGATGAGATCACGCGCCCGCAAAACCTGCTCGACGCCATGCGCCATGGCGTGCTGAACGGCGGTAAACGCCTGCGGCCCTTCCTCGTCATCGAAAGTGCTGCCCTTGCGGGCGGGAATGCCGAAGCCGCCCTTTATGTCGGCGCGGCACTGGAATGCCTCCATTGTTATTCGTTGGTTCATGACGATCTGCCGGCCATGGACGATGACGACCTGCGCCGCGGCCAGCCGACGGTGCATCGCAAATTCGATGAGGCAACCGCTATTCTCGCGGGTGACAGCCTGCTGACGCTTGCCTTCGACATCATCGCCTCGGATGACAATCCGCTAGCCGCGGAACGCAAGGCCGCGCTCGTGCTTTCGCTTGCCCGCGCAGCGGGCATAGGCGGTATGGCTGGCGGCCAGGCGCTCGATCTCGCTGCGGAAAAGAAGGCACCCGATGAAGCCGGCGTCGTTACATTGCAGGCTATGAAAACCGGCGCACTGTTACGTTTTGCCTGTGAAGCGGGCGCAATTGTTGCTGGCAGCGACATTTCCGAAAGGCAAAGGCTGCGTCTCTTCGGCGAAAAGATCGGCCTCGCCTTCCAGCTTGCCGACGACCTTCTGGATTTGACGGCCGACGCCGCCACCATGGGCAAGGCCACAGGAAAGGATGCCGCTCGCGGCAAGGGAACGCTTGTGGCGTTGCGCGGCGAAGACTGGGCACGTCGCAAACTGCAGGAGCAGGTGGCGGAAGCCAGCGAACTCTTGGCCCCCTATGGCGAAAAGGCCGCAATTCTCATCGCGGCCGCCAGATTCATCGCTGAACGAAAAAGCTGAGCGGCTTCCGCTCAGCTTTTCATCACCCAATCAGCCCTTGAGCGGCGAAATCAGCACTTCGACGCGACGGTTCTGGGCGCGGCCATCCGGCGTTGCGTTCGAGGCGATCGGCTGCGACGGGCCGAAGCCGAGCGTCGAAATACGGCGCTGGTCGACGCCGCGCGCGCCGAGATAATTGGCGACCGACGCGGCACGACGTTCCGAAAGGCCCTGATTGTAACCGGCGCTGCCGGTAGAATCGGTATGGCCGTTGATGTCGATGAGCGTGCGGTTGAACTTGTTCAGCACGATGGCGACAGAATCGAGCGTCTGATAGAATGGCGGGATGACCTGATCCTGGTCCGTCGCGAAGGTGATGTTCGACGGCATGTTGAGAACGATGCTGTCGCCACGGCGGGTAACCGAAACGCCGGTTCCCTGAAGCTGGGCGCGAAGCTCTGCTTCCTGGCCATCCATGTAATTGCCGATGGCGCCGCCGGCGAGCGCGCCGATGCCCGCACCGATGAGCGCTGCATTGCGGCGACCGGTCGGCGAACCGCCGACAGCCAGACCACCCAGAGCACCAACCACGGCGCCGATGCCGGCGCCGCCCGCCGTGTTCGAAATCTTCTGCTCACCCGTATAGGGATCGGTGGTGGTGCAGGCGGAAAGATAGGTCCCGCAAAGGGCGACGATCGCGATTTTTTTGATCATGTGTTTTGATGCTCCGAGAGGTTCAGGAGGTATGACAATGGAATTCCGGCCTTTTCACGCTACTCTTTACTCCGCCGCATCTTTCCGGCCAAAACGCTTTTCGATGTAATCGATCACAAGCGCTTCAAAATCGGCGGCGATGTTGGGACCACGCAGGGTCAGCGCCTTTTCGCCATCAATAAAGACGGGCGCTGCCGGGCTTTCGCCGGTTCCGGGCAGCGAAATGCCAATATCGGCATGTTTGCTTTCGCCGGGCCCATTGACGATGCAGCCCATGACGGCAACGTTGAGCGCCTCGACCCCGGGATATTTTTCCCGCCATATCGGCATGTTCTTGCGAATGTCGTTCTGGATGTTCTGGGCCAGTTCCTGAAACACGGTAGACGTGGTGCGCCCGCAGCCAGGACATGCCGCAACGACCGGAATGAACTGCCGAAAGCCCATGACCTGCAGCAGTTCCTGCGCCACCTGGACCTCGCGGGTGCGGTCGCCATTCGGCTCCGGCGTCAGCGAAACGCGGATCGTATCGCCGATGCCATGCTGAAGCACGTAACCCATGGCGGCGGACGAGGCGACGATGCCTTTCGAACCCATGCCCGCTTCGGTCAGGCCGAGATGCAGGGCGTGGTCGGAGCGTTCCGACAGCATGGAATAAACGGCGATCAGGTCCTGCACCTGGCTGACCTTGGCCGACAGGATGATGCGGTTGCGCGGCAGGCCGATTTCTTCGGCAAGCTCGGCGGAAATCAGCGCCGACTGAACGATCGCTTCTCGCGTTACCTGACGGGCGGAGAGAGGGAAGCCTTGCTCCTTGTTCCTGTCCATCAGGGTCGTCAGCAATTCCTGATCGAGCGAGCCCCAGTTGACGCCGATTCGCACCGGCTTGTCGTAACGGATCGCCATTTCCACGATCTCGCCGAACTGCTTGTCCTTCTTGTCCTTGAAGCCGACATTGCCCGGATTGATGCGGTATTTGGCCAGCGCCTCGGCACAGGCAGGGTGATCGGCGAGAAGCTTGTGGCCGATATAATGGAAATCGCCAACAAGCGGCACATCAAGCCCAAGACGCAGCAACCGCTCGCGGATTTTCGGCACCGCGGCCGCACTCTCGTCGCGGTCGACGGTGATGCGCACGATTTCCGAACCGGCGCGGAACAACGCCGCCACTTGGCTGACCGTGGCGTCGATATCCGCCGTATCGGTATTGGTCATCGACTGCACGACGACGGGCGCGCCGCCACCGACGATGACACCGCCCACGTCTACGGCGACGGATGCGCGGCGGGGCTTGGGATCGTAATCGGCATGTGACGTCATGGCGGTCTCTGGAGCTTGCGGCAAGGTCTGGCAATTGAGGTGAAACAAGGGGGCCGGCTTGTCAACACCCAACGCATGAGAGCTTCTACTTTACCGCAATCATGGCAAAATTCGAGACGCCTATTCCTTGCCCGCGCCATCCGCATGGCGGGCAAGCCGGGAAAGCAGCAAAACCACAACATGGAGCAGGGGCAGGAACAGGAAGACACTGGCAAGACCGGTATGTTCCGCGATGAAGCCGATGGCGGACGGTGCCACCAAGATACCGGAGTAACCCATGGTGGTAACAACCGAAAGGCCGATTCCCGGCGCCAGCCCAGGCATATTGCCCGCTGCCGAAAAGGCAATCGGCACCATGTTGGAAATACCGATGCCGGCAATTGCAAAGCCGATGATGGCAATGGTCGAATTTTCTGCAATACCGGCAATCAGAAGACCAATGATCGACATGGCCGAGCAGAAGCGCAGGGTCGTTACGGCGCCAAAGCGGTCACGCACCAGATCGCCGGCAAACCGCATCGCCGCCATGGTCATCGAAAAGGCCGCAAAGGCAAAACCGGACTGCGATACGGAAGCACCGAGTTCATTGCGCAGATAAAGCGCGCCCCAGTCGAGGATAGCGCCTTCAGGAATCATCGAGAACAGAGCCATCAGGCCGATGATCCACGGCAGCGGCGTGAGCGGCAGGCCACCTTTCGGGCGCTCCTCCTCCGGATGCGGACGATCCGCAAGGACGCGCGGCCACGCAATGACCAGCAGCACGAGCGCGATGACGGTTAGCGCAATGGCGTGTCCCTGCACACCGATGGCCGTGATGAGATACCCGCCAAGACCGGCGCCGATCAGGCCGCCGAGGCTCCAGAAAGCGTGGCACGACGACATGATGGCGCGGCGCATATCGCGCTCCACCGCTACCGCATTGGCGTTCATGGCGACATCCATCGCCCCCGTCAGCCCGCCGAACAGGAAAACCGCGATCACCCCCGCCCAGACGGTGCCGGCCCAGGAGATGAAAAGCAGCGTCGGCAGAAAGATGGCGGCGGTGACAAGGCTGACCGTACGCGAGCCGAAACGGGCGATCTGCGATCCTGCAATCGGCATGAAAACCAGCGAACCGATACCGAAAACCAGAATGATCAGGCCGAGCGCACTTTCGCTGAGGGACAGACGTGCGGCAAATTCCGGAATCTTCGGCGCCCATGAGCCCATCATGAAGCCGTTCATCAAAAACAGCAGCGAAACGCCAAGCCTGTGCCGCGTCAGATAGGATGAGCGTGTGCCTGTCGGCGAAAACGTCGTGGGGCCATTCATCGGCAATATCCTTCAGACTTGACCATGAGAAAACGGGGCAGCGTCATCTTCGCCGCAATAAACGTCTACGCCTTGTGCCGAAAGCGACTCGACCAATGCACGGTCGGCATCCCGTTCCAGCACGAGGCAAAGCGGTGGGGAAAAATCATGAACGTGGAAAGCAGCCTTATGGCCGAGCTTTTCCGTGGTGATGGCGGCGATCACCCGCTGGCTGGCACTACAGGCAAGCCGCTTGAACACCGCATCCTCGAAAACATCCGCCGAAAGGCCCGTCTCGGCCGCAACGCCGCAAACACCGAGGACACATAGATCTGGCCGCATCAGTTCAAGCTGCCGAAGCGCCATGGCATCGATCGCCGCACCAACGGCAGGATCGACCTTGCCGCCAATCAGCACCAGATCGATATCGGCCCGCCCCGTCAGCTCGGCGGCTATGGCGGGCGTATTCGTCACTACGGTCAGATTGAGCCCGGCCGGTATCGCTCGTGCAATGGCAAGATTGGTCGACCCGGCATCGATGAAAACCACCATGCCCGGTTCAATGAGCGGAACGACGGCGCGCGCCAGCATGGCCTTGCGGTCAGCATCCTCGGTAATCCGCGTTTTGAGCGGCACCGTCGTGCTGTCGGAAAGCAGGGCCCCGCCATAAACGCGCAGGCATTCCCCCCGCGCCGCCATCTCGCGCAGGTCGCGGCGCACCGTGTCTTCGGAAACGCCGAAATTCTGGGCCAGATCCTGCGCGAGCACGCGGCCGCTTTGCCGTAGCTGCGCTAGGATGAGCGCCTGCCGCTCACTGACGAAATGATCACTCATTAGGACTCATGCATAAACAAGAATAAACGTGCACGAACATGCATAAACAAGTTTCTGCCGAAGCGCAATAAAAAACGCCCGCCGGGAAGGCGGGCGTCCGTAACTCTATTGCCGATGAGCTACGCCTTATTCGGCGTAGGAGATCAACAAGTCCTTGGCATCGATCTGGTCACCGGGCTTTACCAGAACTTCAGTGATCTTGCCGTCGCGTTCGGCATGCAGCGCCGTTTCCATCTTCATGGCCTCGATGGAGAGCAGCACGTCGCCAGCCTTGACCTCCTGACCCTGGTTAATGAAGACGCGGCTGATGACACCAGGCATCGGCGCGCCGATATGGGACGCATTGCCGGGTTCCGCCTTGCGGCGCACCGCAGAGCCGGAAGCGCCATGGGCGCGATCCGGCACCTTGATGCGGCGCGGCTGACCATTGATCTCGAAGAACACCGTCACCATGTCCTTGTCATCAACGCCGGACGAAGCCTGATTGACGACGACAAGCGTCTTGCCGCGCTCGAGATCGGCAAACAGCTCTTCGCCATCTTCCATGCCGTAGAAATAGGCATGGGTCGGCAGCACGGAGACCGGACCATATGTCTCAGCAGTCAGCGCGAAATCGGTGAATACCTTCGGATACATCAAATAGGATGCGAACTCGAAGTCATCGACCTTGCGCTCCAGCTTGGTCTCGATCACCTTCCGTTCGGCATCGAGATCGGCATCCTCCAGCAGCGAACCCGGACGGACGGTATAGGGCGCTTCGCCCTTCAGCGCCTTTTTCTGCAGGGCTGCCGGCCAGCCGCCCGGCGACTGCCCAAGATCGCCCTTCAGCATCGACACCACCGATTCCGGGAAAGACACTTCACGATCAGGGTTTTCAACATCGGCCACCGTCAGATCCTGACTGACCATCATCAACGCCATATCACCGACGACCTTGGAAGACGGCGTCACCTTGACGATATCGCCGAACATCCGGTTGGCGTCGGCATAGGCCTGCGCCACCTCGTGCCAGCGGCTCTCAAGCCCCAGCGAACGGGCCTGTTCCTTGAGGTTGGTGAACTGGCCGCCCGGCATTTCATGCAGATAGACTTCCGAGGCTGGTCCCTTGAGATCGCTCTCGAAGGCGGCATACTGGTTGCGCACGGCCTCCCAATAGAAGGAAATGCGGCGGATCCATTCGGTATCGAGACCCGTGTCGCGCTCCGAGCCCGCCAGCGCCTCCACAATCGAGCCAAGGCAAGGCTGCGACGTATTGCCGGAGAAGGCGTCCATTGCGGCATCCACGGCGTCGACACCGGCATCCACGGCCGCAAGAACGGTCGCGGCGGAAATGCCCGAAGTATCATGGGTGTGGAAATGAATCGGCAGACCGGTCGCCTCGCGCAGCGCCTTGAACAGAACCTTGGCGGCAGCCGGTTTCAGCAGGCCCGCCATATCCTTGACGGCGATGATATGGGCGCCGGCCTTTTCCAGCTCAACGGCGAGGTTGGTATAATATTTGAGATCATATTTCGGACGCGCCGAATTCAACAGGTCGCCGGTGTAGCAGATGGTCGCCTCGCAGAGCTTGTTCTCCTCGGCAATTGCATCCATCGAGACGCGCATATTCTCCACCCAGTTCAGGCAGTCGAAGACGCGGAAGAGATCGACCCCACCCTTTGCGGCCTGACGGACGAAGTATTTCACGACGTTGTCGGGATAGTTCTTGTATCCAACGCCGTTCGCGCCGCGCAGAAGCATCTGCAGCAGCAGGTTTGGCGCGCCTTCGCGGATCAGCGCAAGACGCTCCCATGGGTCTTCCGTCAGGAAGCGCATGGAAACGTCGAACGTCGCACCACCCCAGCATTCCAGCGAGAGAAGCTGCGGCAGCGCCTTGGCGTAAACGCTGGCGACACGGGCGATATCATGGGTACGAACGCGGGTGGCCAAAAGCGACTGGTGCCCGTCACGCATGGTCGTATCGGTAACCAGAACGCGTTTTTCATTGCGCATCCAGTCCGAAAAGCCTTTCGGGCCAAGCTTGTCCAGCAGTTGTTTGGTGCCATCGGGCGTCGGCGCGTCGATATAAGGTACGACCGGCTTTGCCGCCTTTTGGGAGGGCTTAGCACGACCCTTGGTTTCCGGGTGGCCGTTGACAGTCACATCGGCAAGATAGGTCAGGAGCTTGGTGGCGCGGTCCTGACGCTTGACCTGCGCGAACAGTTCCGGCGTCGAATCGATGAAGCGAGTCGTATAGGTGTTGTTGCGGAAGCTGTCGTGACCGATAATGGCTTCGAGGAAGGTGAGGTTCGTTGCCACACCGCGAATACGGAATTCGCGCAGCGCGCGATCCATGCGGTTGATCGCTTCATCCGGTTGCGGCGCCCAGGCCGTTACCTTGACGAGCAGCGGATCGTAATAACGGGTGATGACAGCGCCGGTATAGGACGTACCGCCATCCAGACGGATGCCGAAGCCCGAGGCGGAACGGTAGGCGGTGATACGGCCATAGTCCGGAATGAAATTATGTTCCGGGTCTTCCGTCGTGATACGGCACTGCAGCGCATGGCCGTTGAGACGGATGTCCTCCTGGCGCGGCACGCCGGATTCCGCCGTGCCAATGGCGGCGCCTTCGAGAATGTGGATCTGCGCCTTGACGATATCGATACCGGTCACGACTTCAGTGACGGTATGCTCCACCTGGATGCGTGGATTGACCTCGATGAAGTAGAATTTGCCGGTATCGGCGTCCATCAGATATTCGACCGTGCCGGCGCCGATATAATTGGTGGCGGCGGCAATCTTCAGGGAGTAGGCAGCCAATTCCTGACGCTGCGCTTCGGTGAGATAGGGCGCGGGCGCACGCTCGACCACCTTTTGATTGCGGCGCTGGATCGAACAATCACGCTCGAACAGATGCACGACATTGCCATGCGTATCACCGAGAATCTGGCTTTCGACGTGACGCGCACGCTCGACCAGCTTTTCCAGATAGACCTCATCCTTGCCGAAAGCGGCCTTCGCCTCGCGCTTGGCCTCCGTCACCTCGCGGGCGAGATCCTCTCGTCTGCGGATGGCGCGCATGCCGCGTCCGCCGCCGCCCCAGGAGGCTTTCAGCATGACCGGATAGCCGATTTCCGCGGCCATGCGCTCCACTTCCGCCATATCGTCGGGCAGTGGATTGGTAGCGGGAACAACGGGGACGTTGACCGAGATCGCTAGATTACGGGCAGCCACCTTGTTGCCGAGCTGGCGCATCGTATCCGCCGTCGGCCCGATGAAGGTGATGCCGGCCTTGTTGCAGGCCTCCACGAATTCGGGGCTTTCAGACAGAAGACCGTAACCGGGATGGATCGCGTCCGCTCCGGAAAGCTTGGCAACGCGAATAACCTCCTCAATCGAAAGATAGCTCTCGATCGGCCCCATATCCTTGGCGAGATGCGGCCCCCTGCCGACCTGATAGGATTCGTCCGCCTTGAAGCGGTGCAAAGACAGCTTGTCCTCTTCCGCCCAAATCGCAACGGTTTTAATCCCAAGCTCGTTCGCTGCCCGGAAAACGCGGATCGCAATTTCGGATCGGTTGGCAACAAGTATTTTCGATATTTTCAAGACGGTCTCCCCACACGCCAAAACAAAATTTCTGCTGCACTGCGGAATTAAGCAGCAAAACCCTGTCTTGGAAAGAGCAATTCCGGCGAGAACTGTCCTGTTTGCGTTAGCTCAGCAAACCATGGCGAAAAGCAAGCGCTACGGTGTGCTGTCGGTTCTTGGCGCTGAAACGGCGCTGGATCCCGTTGATGTACCAGTCGACCGTGTGGTTGGAGATCGATAGTTGGCGTCCAATTTCGGTGGAAGTCATACCGTCCGCCATCAGCGTCAACACCTCCATTTCGCGCCTCGTAAGCTCGAGAGCGGAAACGTCAGGGGCATTGCTGAAACCATGGGCCTGCCCGGAAAGATCGAGAAGGCGCCAGAACACGGCACGCGTGGCCGCATCCAGTAACTCCACCTGCAAAGAGGGCAATTGCCGATCCTGGCCGCCAATGAACACCGCACCGATGAAGCCCGCACGGCCGTGCACGGGAAAGGCGTAACCACCCTGCAGACCGTACCGGCCGGCATCGTGGAAAAACACGCTCGCCCTTTTGCGATGCATCGCACGCGGCAGCCCCTCCAGCGCTTCCTTCCACTGAAATGGCTTGTGCACCATGCCGATCACTTTGCGGACGGGATCGACAAGATTGTATTTTTTTGCCCTGTAGACCTCCAGCCAGCCTTCGGGCAGGTGTTGCGCGAGGATGTGTCCGGTGGAGGCGAGCTCACCGGTCATCCGCCTGCTGACGAGAAAATATTCGAAACCGTATTCGCGAATGAGCGTTACAAATTCAGAGCGAACGCGGTCGGCGCTTCCCGCTTGGTAACACGCAGAGATGAAGTGAAGAATATCATGCATAAAGACACGGGGTCCGGAGCTTGGCTTGAAGGGAATGACACGAAGGACATGGTCCCGCGATGACGTCATGTTACTCGGGCGCCGGTCGGTTGAGATTGAACATATCGTCGTTAGCAATCCCTGAAACGAAGATGCGAAATCTTGTGACGGCAGGCCTCCGGAAACATCAGGTTCGGTTTTTTTCGGTTCGCACGCGCGGTCGATCTGTTAAGCCGCCATTCAGACAGAAAGAGCGATAATTACACAAATTTCGCCGTCTCATGCAACCTTGCTAAAATAACTTGCCTTGAGGCCGAACAAACAACCGCTCGAAAAAGACGCTCGGACTGGATTGAAAATTTGACCTTGTTTCAGGTTTACACACGCGCGCTGCGCTATCTGACCGTTCATAAATGGCGGGTGACGGTGGTCGTCATCGCCAACGTCATTCTTGCAGCGATCACCATCGCCGAACCGGTGCTGTTCGGCCGGATCATCGACGCCATCTCTTCCGGCACAAATGTCGCGCCCATCCTCATTTTGTGGGCGGGTTTCGGTGTCTTCAACACTGTCGCTTATGTGGCTGTTGCCCGCGAGGCCGACAGGCTGGCCCATGGCCGGCGCGCGTCGCTTCTGACGGAAGCCTTCGGGCGCATCATCTCAATGCCGCTCTCCTGGCACCATCAGCGCGGCACCTCCAACGCCCTGCACACGCTTTTGCGCGCCAGCGAAACGCTGTTTGGCCTGTGGCTCGAATTCATGCGCACGCATCTCGCCACCTTCGTCGCACTGGTGCTGCTTGTGCCGACAGCCATGTCCATGGACCTGCGCCTCAGCTTCGTGCTGATCGGCCTCGGTATCGTTTATTGGTACATCGGCAAGTGGGTGATGAGCCGCACCAAAGACGGTCAGGCTTCGGTCGAAGAGCATTATCACAGCGTTTTTGCCCATGTCAGCGACTCCATCAGCAACGTGTCGGTGCTGCACAGCTACAACCGCATCGAGGCCGAAACGAAAGCGCTGAAATCTTTCACCGAAAAGCTGCTGAGCGCGCAATATCCGGTGCTGGACTGGTGGGCCTTCGCCAGTGCACTTAACCGCACGGCCTCCACCGTTTCGATGATGATCATCCTCGTCATCGGTACCATGCTGGTGAAGAACGGTGAGTTGCGCGTTGGCGATGTCATTGCCTTCATCGGTTTCGCGAATCTCCTGATCGGCCGTCTGGACCAGATGCGCCAATTCGTGACGCAGATTTTCGAAGCCCGCGCCAAGCTCGTGGATTTCTTCGTGCTGGAAGATTCCGTCAAGGAACGGGAAGAACCGGGCGATGCGCGCGAATTGTCGAATGTCTCCGGCACCGTGGAGTTCCGCAACATCAATTTCGGTTTCGCCAACACCAAGCAGGGCGTTCACGACGTTTCGTTCACGGCCAAGGCTGGCGAGACAGTCGCGATCGTCGGGCCGACGGGCGCTGGCAAGACCACGCTCATCAATCTCCTGCAGCGGGTCTACGACCCCGATTCCGGCCAGATACTCATCGATGGAACCGATATTTCGACGGTGACGAAAAATTCGCTCCGCAACTCCATCGCCACGGTGTTTCAGGATGCGGGCCTGCTGAACCGCTCCATTCGCGAAAACATCCGCCTCGGCCGTGAATCGGCCACCGATGCGGAAGTGGTGGAAGCAGCGGCGGCAGCAGCGGCGACGGATTTCATCGACAGCCGCATCAACGGCTATCTGACCCAGGTGGGTGAACGCGGCAACCGCCTGTCCGGCGGCGAGCGCCAGCGCATCGCCATTGCACGCGCCATCCTGAAAAACGCCCCCATTCTGGTTCTCGATGAGGCAACCAGTGCGCTGGACGTGGAAACCGAGGCCCGTGTGAAGGCCGCCGTGGATGCGCTGCGAAAGAATCGCACGACCTTTATCATCGCGCACCGCCTTTCCACGGTCCGCGATGCCGATCTCGTTCTTTTCCTCGATCAGGGCCGGATCATCGAGAAGGGCACCTTCGATGAACTGACCCAGCGCGGCGGTCGCTTCACCTCGCTACTGCGCACCAGCGGCCTGCTAACGGAAGACGAAAACCAGCAACCCCGGCCAAAGGCTATTGCCTCCTAAGGGTCTGGCTGACGGAATGAAGACAGGGCGGACAGCATGTTGTCCGCCCTTTTTCTTTGTGCGCTTCCCGGCGACCCCGCCAGATCACAGGTCGCCTATCAAAGAATTCCGGTCAAGGAACTTGCCAGCCAGAAATCAATCTGCGCGCATGGGAGGACAGTTCCCAGAAAGGCAACGATAGCTGCGAGTTTGATCAGGAAAACTCCAAGCACCACGCCAAGCGTCATTCCGACGCTCGTCTTCCGTGGGCAGCGCGCCAGCCAACACGACAACGTTAACGAAAGAATGGTGAGCAACGCCAACAGCCCAAGTTCTGTGAAAGATGCGCTGAATTCCTGGATAATTCCCCTCCGATCGACCGACTATTTGTGACTGCTGCTTTCTCGAAAGGATTGACGAGACAGTCCGTACCGGACGATCCGGCACCGCGCCATCGAAGCCTTCGCCAATATGAGCCTGTCTCGGCGCTGCAGCACCTTCCAGCCAGTGCTGCGAAGGAAGCCCGGTGCCATACCATGATCCGACCCATAGGCTGAGTCGGAGGTCAGGGTAGCCCCATAAAGATTCAGGCCCCCGCGTTACCACGCGAGCCTGAGTTTATAGGCGAACGGAGACCTGATCGTCTTAGTCGAAGGAAATCACCCGATCATCTGCCGACAGGACCTTGCCATCGACGGAAACGGAAACTGCCGCCGTATCTGCCTTGCGGCTGACGACGATGTCCTTTGCCTTCCCGTCGAGCGTGATCTTCACCGAGAAACCGCTCCAGTCGTCTGGCAGCGACGGCGAAATATGCAGCTCTCCGTTGGTGCGGGTGATGCCGAGAATACCCTCGACGGCCGCACGATAGAGCCAGCCGGCAGAACCCGTGTACCAGCTCCACCCGCCACGGCCGGCGTAGGCGCCTTCACCGTAGACATCCGCAGTCACCACATAGGGTTCGACCCGATAGGTTTCCGACGCCGCCGCATCGAGCGTATGATTGACGGGGTTGAGCAGCTGGAAGCAGTTCCATGCCTCCTGCGCACGACCTTGCTTGGCAAGCGCAAGAACCACCCAAGTCGCCGCATGGGTATATTGTCCGCCGTTTTCGCGCACACCCGGCGGATATCCCTTGATGTAGCCCGGATCATGCGGCGCACGCGAGAAGGGCGGCGTGAACAGCCGGATGATGCCGGTCTTTTCATCGACCAGATGCGACATAACCGCATCCATCGCCTGCTGCGACCGAGCCTCTTCGCCTTCGCCGGAGAGAACGCTCCAGCTCTGGCCGAGCGAATCGATCCGGCATTCCTCGCTTTCGGACGAGCCTAGCGGTGTGCCGTCATCGAAATAGCCGCGCCGGTAATAGCTGCCATCCCAACCCGCTGTTTCCAGCGCATTGCGCAGCCTTTCCCGATGCGACGACCATTTGGCGACGCGGTCAGTATCGCCGCGCTTCTCGGCGATCTCGACGAAGTCTCGCAATGCGCCTGACAGGAACCAGCCGAGCCAGACGCTCGTGCCCTTGCCGCCAACGCCGACACGGTTCATGCCGTCGTTCCAGTCTCCGCCGAGGATCAGCGGCAGGCCGTTCTCCCCGGTACGGTGAATGGCGAGATCAAGCGCTAGCGCCGCATGTTCGTAAAGCGTGACGGACCTGTCGCTCGTCTCCGGCTGGAAGAAAGCATCGTGCTGGCCGGGCATCAATGCCGGGCCCTTCAGGAAGGGAATGCTCTCATCGAGGATGGCGACATCGCCCGTGGCCGAGACATACTGGTTGATGGCATAAGCGAGCCAGACCACATCGTCCGAGATGGTCGTGCGGACACCGGCGCCCGTCAGCGGCAGCCACCAATGCTGCACGTCGCCTTCCGGGAACTGGCGGCCTGCCGCGCGCAGGATTTGCTTGCGGGCGAGATCCGGCTGGTAGAGCAGGAAGGCCAGCGTATCCTGCAACTGGTCACGGAAGCCGAAGGCGCCGCTCGACTGGTAAAAGGCGGTGCGCGCCAGAATGCGGCAGGCGAGCGCCTGATAAGGCAGCCAGTTATTGACCATGTGGTTGAAGCCGGCATCGGGCGTAGCGACCTGCAACTGGCCGGTAAAGCCCGTCCAGAATGCCTTGCTCGCATCCAATACCGTCTGGAAGTCCGCCTGGCGGGCATCCTTCACCAGTGCTTCGGCCTCTTCCGCATTGTCGGCATCGCCGAGAATGAAGGTCATGTGCCTTTCTTCGCCGGGCTTCAGGTGGATTTCCTGCATCAGTGCCGCGCAGGGATCGCCATCGACCTCGGTGGTGCCACTCAGCGCCGCACCGGACACGATGCCCTGCGGCGCCTGTGCCGAACCGAAACGACCGATGAATTCCCGGCGGCTGGTGGTAAAGCCGCTTGCCTCGCTATCGAGTGTCAGAAACGAAGTGCGGGCGCTATAGTCGATGCTGTAGGGGTTCGATGCAAAGATCGCGTTGCTGCTCGCATCATGCCTGCTCAGGATGAACGGCGCGGATTTCTGGCCGTTATTGCCAAGCACCCACTCCACATAGGCATAGACCTTCAGACGGCGGCTTTTCGAACCCTTGTTGCGCACAATGACCTGCGAGAACTTGACCGGTTTTTCACGGTCAACGGTCTGCGTCAGCTCGACTTCGAGCGTATCCGCCACGCCGGTCAGGATCGAATAACCGAGACCATGGCGAGTTTCGAACATGGCTTCAGGATCGCGCGACAAGGCGGCACAGGGCGTATAGAGCTTTCCCGTTTCCACATCGGCGACATAGAAGGCCTCGCCCGGCCGGTTGATAACAGGGTCATTGGTCCAGGGCGTCAACTGGTAGTCACGCGAATTGCGGCTCCAGCTGAAACCGGCGCCTTCGGCCGAAATATGGAAGCCGAAACTCTCGTTCGAGATAACGTTGATCCATGGATGCGGCGTGGACTGCCCGCCATTCAGACGCACCACATATTCCTGGCCGGTTTTGGCAAAGCCGCCGAAACCATTCCAGAAATCGAGATCGCCGGCGTCCTCGACCGGTTCCGCAACCGGGAAGGCCGAGACCGGCAGACGGGCCTGTGCCGCGTCACTCGTGCCATCCGGGCCGCGATGGGCCGCAAACAGCGAGACCGCGCGGTTGATCTGGTCAACGATCTTGCCGTTGCGAACATGCAGCACGACACGCGACGCGGCGAGAAGCGCATTCCATGTTTCCTCGTCCATCAGGTCGCGGCGTACCGAGAAGACATGTGGGCGTCCGCCATCGGCAGGATTGATACGACGCTGCGCCTCGGAGATATGATCGAGCGCATGCTGCATGTCCTGGGCATAGGACGCAGCGCGTTCGTTGACGATGACGAGATCGAAGATCACGCCGCGTGAACGCAGATATTCGTGGGCGCTCAGCGCCTCACGGGCGATATCCATGTCCATGTCGTCATTAATGCGCAGGCTGAAGATCGGGAAATCGCCCGAAATGGCAAGCGGCCACAGAGAGCGCTGCGAGGCGAGGCCTGTTTTCAGCGTTTCCGAATCCGCACGCAGATGCATGTCGGGATAGGTCAGATAACGGCCGAGATGCTGGAAGGCGGCCGCCTGCTGCGAGGTGACACCCACATGGCGCATCTGCACCTGCGTGCGTGTCCAGGCATGCACGAGTTCATGGGCGAAAGCGTCCGGATGACGATAGCGATCGATCGCCTTGTCGACTTCCTCGCGGCTTGGCGCGGCGATCGTCCAGAAGATCACGCTCACCTTCTTGCCGGCCGGCACGCGCACGGTGCGCCGAAGGGAGAGGATCGGATCGAGCGTGAAACCGTCGGTGCTGGAGAGCGTTGCACCGGCATCGAAAGCCGCAGCTTCGCGCAGCGAGCGTCCGCGACCGATGAACTTGGCGCGATCCGTTTCGAATTCCGTCGGGCGCGACGGGCCGGCATTGTCGGCGGCCAGATGCGCAATGACGGTGCCAGGCTCGTTCGGGCTGCGACGGTTGCGCCAGGCGCGGATGACGTCACCGCGGCGGCCGATCTCCGTCTGCACAAACATGCGCGAGAAGAGCGGATGGGCGTTGTCATCATCCTCAGACGCGATGACCGGCTCCATATAGGAGGTCACTTCAATGTAGCGATCCTCGGAACCGACGTTCAGCAGGGTAATGCGACGGCCTTCGGCATCATGCTCAGTGGCGACGATGCATTCGACAACACTCTGCAGATCGCCTGTTGTCTTGTGGAACTCGGCCTTGTCATCGGTAAAGATCGTCTTGGTCTTTTCACCCTCGATGACACGCGGCTCCGCCGTCGCACTCCACCATTGTCCATTGGTGGTATCGCGCAGGAAGATGAAGGTGCCCCATCGATCGTCTGTCGGATCGGCTTTCCAGCGGGAAATCGCCTGTCCGTTCCACTTCGAATAACCGGCACCCGTGGAGGTAAGCATGGTCGAATAATGGCCATTCGAGAGGAACACCACCTCGCGGTCGCGCACCGCCGGATCGGCAATGGAGCGCACTTCCGCACGCAACAGGTCGGCCTGTTCCTTGCCGGGGGTTTCCGGCTCGTATTTGGCGCTCATGACGGGCACTTCGCGCGGCGCCTTTTCCTGCAACAGCAGTTCGGCCGCCTCGATCACCGGATCGGAATGGAAGAGTTCGCGCAGCACGCCGTCGAAAGCGACGTTGGCGACGGCCGCAATCGACATGCCGTGGTGGTGAGCATAATAGTTATAGACCACCGCACAGACCTTGCCGTCCGGTACGCGCGTCGGCGTGAAATCCACCGCATCATGGAAACCATATTGTCCAAGCGCGCCCAGCTTGCGCAGCTTGTCAAGGTTTTCGAGTGCACCGTCGGGATCGTACTGGCTGGCGAGGATCGACGCATAAGGCGCGATCACCGCATTCTGGCCGAGACCACGCTTGAGGCCAAGGGTCGGTACACCGAAGTTGGTGTACTGATAGTTCATGTTGTGATCGCGGGCGTTGAACGCCGCTTCGGAAATGCCCCATGGCGTGCCGAGACGGCGGCCGTGGTTCATCTGTTCCTTGACGATCAGATTGTTGGTCTGGTTGAGAATGCCGCCCTGACGCTCCTGCATGACGAGCGGAGGCATCAGATATTCGAACATCGAACCCGACCACGACACCAACGCGCCCTGCGCACCGATTGGCACGACCTGACGGCCAAGACGATACCAGTGTTCGGTCGGCAGATCGCCCTTGGCAATGGCAAACAGGCTGGTCAGGCGGCATTCGGAAGCCAGAAGGTCGTAGCAGGCCTCGTCGAGCTCCTTGCTTTCGACGCGGTAACCGATCGACAGAAGACGGCGATCCTTGCGGTAAAGGAACGTGAAATCCATCGAGAAGGCGAGGTTGCGGCTGCGGTCGCGCAGCGATGCGAGACGTTGTCGCAGCGGCTCCATGTTGGTGAGGTCGATGGCGCTGTCTGAAATATGCGCCTCGCAGCAATCGACGAGCAATTGCGCCCAGCGCGTCACTTCCGCGCTCTGCGCGGATTTCACCTCGTGATCGACGTTGGTGGCGAGTTTCTGGATATCGCGCGCAAGAACCGCGAGATTGATGACACGGATCGAGGCGAATTCATGCTCGCGCTTGACGGACGCAAGGGCGTTCGAGAAGCCGATGATGCGCTCTTCAAGCCGGCGATGCAGCGGTCGCAGGTTCTTGCGATCGTCCGGCAATGCCTTCAGCGTTTCGCGCAGAATGCCGGCAAGATCACCAATACCGTCCAGATTACCCTGAAGATGCGCGGACGGCGCCTCCGCCCAATCGCGGCAGGCGGACGAAACCGCAATCAGATGGCCGGCGAGGTTGCCGCTATCCACTGCCGAAACATAACGCGGCCCAAGCGTCTGCAAGGTGTCGGTATGATACCAGTTGTAGAGATGACCGCGATACTTCTCCATCTTCTCGACGGTCTGGATCGTGTTCTCGATCCGCTCCAGCGTATCGGCAAAGCTGATCCAGCCGAACTGGCGCGCCGAAATGATGGAAAGCAGATAGACGCCGATATTGGTGGGAGAGGTACGCGAAGCGACAATCGGCTCCGGCGTTTCCTGGAAGTTGTCCGGCGGCAGGTGATTTTCCTGCGCTGTCACGAAGGTCTCGTAATAACGCCAGGTGCGACGCGCGATCTTGCGAAGTTCGAAGGAGACATGCTCCGAAACGAACAATCGGTCTTCGGTTTCAGCAGACTGGCTGACATACCAGGCGACGGCCGGGGACAGAACCCAAAGAAGCGTAAAAGGGATACCGATCAGGAAGGCGTTGTCGCCCGGCAGCGACGCAAACAACAGCCCCAGCATGGCCACGACAGGCGCATGCCACATCTGGCGGTAATAATCGACGATGCCGCCCTGTGCGCTCGACTGCATGCTGGCGGCGGTGCGCCATTCCAGCATCAGCTTGTGGCTGACGAGCAGGCGGTACAGCGAACGTGCAATCGCATCCGTCATCATGCAGGCGGCATCGGCGATGAAGACGATGCGCAGCGCAACCTGTGCGTTGGTGGCGCGGATTTCGGACCAGATGGTGTGGAAATGCGCCTGTGGCACGATATCGGTGGAGCGCGGCACGAGTCCCGACAGCAAGGAAAGCGTGGGCGCGACGAACAGCGAGAAGATCAGCAGAATCTGCCAGATCAGCGCACCGAGCGGATCCATGAAATACCAGCCGAGGATCGAGGCGAAGAACCAGGCGATCGGCGTCAGCGAGCGACGCAGATTGTCGACCATCTTCCAGCGGCCGATGGCGGTAACGCCACGGGCACGGTCAAGGATGAAGGGAAGCAGCTGCCAGTCGCCACGCGCCCAGCGATGCTGGCGCGAGACTTCAACCTCGTAGCGGGTCGGGAAATCCTCGACCAGCTCCACATCGGTCACCAGCGCGCAGCGCGCGAAGGAACCTTCGAGCAGATCGTGGCTGAGGATGGAATTCTCCTCGATCCGGCCCTTCAGCGCCGCTTCGAAGGCGTCCACATCGTAAAGACCCTTGCCGGTGAAAGTGCCTTCGGAAGTCAGGTCTTGATAGACGTCGGAAACGGTGAAGACATAAGGGTCGATACCGCGATTGATCGAGAAGACGCGCTGGAAGACGGAGGCGTCCTTGCCCGTCGTCAGCGAGGGCGTCACACGCGGCTGCAGCAGACCGTAGCCTTCGACAACTCGTCCGGATTCCGGATCGATCCTCGGGCGGTTGATCGGATGGTGCATCTTGCCGACGAGCTTGGTCACCGCATCGCGCATCAGGCGCGTGTCGGCATCCAGCGTCATGACATATTTGACATCGGTCGGCACGATGTTCGCACCGCCAAGGAAAGTCGTATCCTTGTCGCCGCGCAGCAGCATGTTCAGCTCATGCAGCTTGCCGCGCTTTCGCTCCCAGCCCATCCAGCAGCCTTCGGCCGGATTGTAGAGGCGGCGGCGGTGCAGCAGGTAGAAGCGCGTCTTGCCGTCAAAGGCATAACGGCTGTTCAGCGCCGCAAGCTCGCGCTTGGCATAATCGAGAATTTCGAGATCGTCGTCGGACTGTTCATATTGCGCATCACGCCAGTCGCCCACCAGCGAGAAGTAGATCTCGCCATGCGGATTGGCGAGATAATGCACCTCGATATTGCGCATCATCTCGTCGACGCTATCGCGGCTGGTCAGCATGCAGGGCACGGCAACCAATGTGCGGGCATCCTGCGGGATGCCATTCTTGAACTCGTATCCGACAAGCCGGAACGGTTTCACGAAGAAAGTGACGAGCGTGTTGAAGAGGCCGGTTGCGCCTTCGGATGCGGGCAATGCGAACATCAGCAGGAAGGCGGTCACAACATACCAGGGCATACCGGCCTGCGCCAGGAACCAGCCGACGGCGAGCATGGCGAGCGCGGTGATCAGCAGCACCGGCGCCGCAATCGCGAGCCAGTTGAACTTGCGCATGGCCCGGACAATATGCTGCGACACCAGGGGCCGGTACCCCAAAGCCTTTTCGAGTTCGAAGCGGCGCTGGCCCACAAGCACGGAGCCGACATTGACGCGATGGGTTTCATCCGCACCGGCCGGCGTCTCCGAACGCGCCATTTCGACAGCGGCGCGCGCAACCTCGACTTCGGTCTTGGGTGAGCGGCGCGCCAGAAGTTCGATTGTATTGCGGTAGGTGTTGCGTGAACCGAAATCCAGAACCTCGTAGTCGGTCTCTTCGCGCAGGACCTTGTCGATGTGGCTGACTTCCTCGAACCACACCGACCATTCGGTGTCGTCGATTTCACGCAGGCTCTTAACGATGTTGCCCATCGTCACATTGCCGGATGCTAAGCGATTATGTTCCGACATCATGATGTTTTCGGCGTCGGTACCGGCAGCATGAAGACGCTCTTCAAGCCAGGCAACGGCAAAACCTGAGGTCTGCGAGCCGTTCCTCAGACGATAAAGGAACTGCGTCGCGAAAGTCGGGTCGTCGACCAGCGAATCGACCTGCTTGAGAAGCGCTGCCGAGGCTTCCGCATCGTTGAGTCGAATGATTTCATCGACGACTTCATTCGCCTTCTGGCGCATGCGACGCGAACGTTCCACACGGATGGAGATGCGGCGAAGATTTTCGATGAGCACAAAACGGATGATCGACGGCAGAGCCCACAATTCGCCGATCTGCAGCGTCTTTGACGTCTGGTAGCCATCCACCAGCGCCGTCATGTTCTCGCGCGAAACCGTGCTGTGGGTATGGGCGACATAAAGCCAGCCGAGCGCCACAACCCGCGGGACAGTCACCCCGCCAACCGTCATCGTCGGCAGCTGGCGATAGAACTTGCGCGGAAAATCGCGACGGACTTCCTGGATCGCCTCTTCGATGACGTAATGGTTGTCGAGCAGCCATTCCGCCGCCGGCGTTATTGTCGCGCCATTTTCCGCATCGACGGCAGTCGTACGATAGACCCTGAGGATTTCCTTCTCGTTCTCGCGGTGACGCTCGAAGAAATCGAACTCCATGAAGCCGGGAAGGCTGTCGGCGCCATCGCGCGAAAGCGCGGCGCCCGCATCATGCAGTTCCTCGACCGTCATATAGGACGCGCGGATCGAATCGTTGTGATCGATCTGCTTCGTCTCTGAATCACGGGCGGCGGCGGTCGGGGTAATATGAAATGACATCGGGCTCGTATTCTGAACTTTATGGAAACTGGTTCAACTTGACCGGCAATTCGTCCGTGGCGGGAACACACACGAAAATCGGGCCACGCTATATTTATGACTTATCCTGAACCTTCGGTGAACCGGACCAGACGCTGTGCGGAACGGATCGTCAAGCGCATAACATCCGCAGGCACATCATGCTGCAGCGTCATTATTCCGGGATGTGTGCGAAGCTGGAGATCGACGCGGACGGGGCGCTTTCGATGAAGAGAAGAAAGCGGCGTCGTTCGGCCCGGCATTGCCGTTCCGACCGGATTTCGCACCCTCCCCGATGGCGAAAATTGTTCGCGCAACGTCCGATAATCCCCCGTTGACAACCTGAAAGGCAACACGAACCGAGAAGGTCCGCGCCACATCCGAAAGAAGCTAATGCCCCAGGACGTCAATAGTTCCATGCCACCTGTCGCGGCACGATGCAAGCGCTGAATTTCAGCGCGTTTCAGGGCAGGCCACGCCCCTTACGCATGGCTGCATATGCTGCTATGTCATTTGCAAAAGGCGCCGGAAAAACGGCCGAACCCGGGACTTTAAAAAATGACCAGACAGACCGCAAATCTCGTATCCTTTGCCAATCATATGGCGGATGTGGTGGCCATTCGCCGCCACCTGCACCGCAATCCCGAAATCGGCCTTTCGGAGTTCAAGACGTCGGATTTTATTGCCGAACAGTTGGCCGCGCTGGGCTATGAGGTTACGCGGGGGCTGGCCGGAACGGGTGTCGTTGCTACCCTGCGCAATGGCGACAGCACCCGCACGCTCGGCATCCGCGCCGATATCGACGCCCTGCCGATCCACGAGGAAACCGGGGTGGATTATGCGAGCGCCAATCAGGGCGTAATGCACGCCTGCGGCCATGACGGCCACACCGCCATGCTGCTCGGCGCGGCGAAGATCATTGCGGAGCGTAAAAATTTCAACGGAACCCTGCATCTGATTTTCCAGCCCGCGGAAGAGAATTTCGGCGGCGCCCGCATCATGATCGAGGACGGGCTGTTCGAACGTTTTCCCTGCGATGCGGTTTTTGCCCTGCATAACGATCCCGGTGTGCCCTTCGGGCAATTCGTGCTGCGTGACGGGCCGATCCTTGCCGCCGTCGACGAGTGCAAGATTACTGTCAACGGCTACGGCGGCCACGGCGCAGAACCCCAGGATGCAGCCGACCCCATCGTTGCCGGCGCAAGCATCATCATGGCGCTGCAAACCGTGGTGTCACGCAACATCCATCCACAATTATCGGCGGTCGTCACGGTTGGCGCGTTCCATGCCGGTGCTGCCAGCAATGTCATTCCCGAAACGGCGGAAATGCTGCTGACCATCCGCTCCTTCGATCCGGGCGTGCGCGACGAGCTGGAAAAACGCATCCGGGCGATAGCCGAAGGCCAGGCCGCCAGCTACGGCATGAGCGTCACCATCGACTATGAGCGCGGATATAACGCAACGATCAACCACAAGACGGAAACGGACTATGTCGCCGATCTCGCCCGGCGTTTTGCCGGGGCTGACAAGGTGGCGCAGATGCAGCGGCCGTCGATGGGTGCGGAAGACTTCGCCTATATGCTGGAGAAACGGCCCGGCTGTTATTTCTTCCTCGGCACCGCCCGCACCGATAACGACCCGCCGCTGCATCATCCGAAATTCGATTTCAACGACGATATCCTGCCGATCGGAACCGCATTCTGGGTCGATCTGGCGGAAGATTACCTGAAGGCGTGAATGGGCATGAAAAAGGCCGGTCGGAGGAGCGACCGGCCTTCTCAAATTACCTGATGAGAAAATCGGGAGGATCAGGGAACGAGACCGAAGATGACGGCGGCGACAAAAGCCACACAGACGCCGACAAGAGCCGCATGTACCGAATCTTTCCAGTTGCGCGGCGACTGGGGCTGCGAGACAAAGTCTTTTACTTTTCCTGCCTTGGAATAAGACATTGTATACTCCTTGCCTGCTCGGCCCTTCAAAGCGGGCATTGCTTATCTCGCTTGTAAAATAGCTTTATTCCCCACTGTTTCCGTAGAGATAAAATTCCATAAGATTGGCGCATCGGGAAAAATACCGATTGCGACTTGCCCACCGGCAAGCATCAATCTACCCATGGCGCAGGATCAGCGCGGCGGAGGGCATCTCCCCTCAAAACCACTGGCGGGCACGGAAAACACCATGACGGATATCGACGCCATCATCATCGGAGCCGGGGTGATAGGGCTGGCGACAGCGCGCGAACTGGCGATACGTGGCCTTTCCGCCATTATCCTCGAAAGCGGGAAGGAATTCGGCTCGGCCACCTCCTCCCGCAACAGCGAAGTCATTCACGCCGGGCTCTATTATCCAACCGGAAGCCTCAAGGCCCGACTTTGCGTGGAGGGCAAGGAGCGGCTTTACGCCTTCTGCCAAAGCCACGGCGTTTCACATCGCCGCTGTGGCAAGCTCATCGTCGCCACGCGCGATGAAGAGGTGGCCATGCTCGCCGCCCTGCGTGAAAAAGGCATAGCTAACGGCTGCGACGACCTTGAGCTAGTCGATGCGCGACAGGCGCTCCTGCTCGAACCCGCACTCGCCTGCGTCGCAGCCCTGATATCGCCCTCGACCGGTATCATCGACAGCCATGGTTATATGCTGGCGCTCCTTGGAGACGCGCAGGATCACGGCGCTGCCCTTGCCCTGAACGCACCCATCGAAAAGGCAGAAGTGATTCGCGATGGTTTCCGGATTCACGTCGGAGGCGCAGAGCCCACCAGCCTGACATGCCGGCTGCTCGTCAATTCTGCCGGCCTTGTCGCACCGATGGTGGCGAGGAAGATCGAAGGAGTGCCGGACGAAGTGATCCCGCAGGCGCGTTTCGCCAAGGGCAGCTATTTTTCGCTGGCTGGCAAGTCGCCCTTTTCACGGCTGATCTACCCCGCGCCGCACACCCATGGTCTCGGCGTGCATCTCACGCTCGATCTCGCTGGCCAGACCCGTTTCGGGCCGGATGTGGAGTGGGTGGACACAGTCGACTATGCCGTCGATCCCCGCCGCATGGAGGGTTTTGGAGACGCTATAAGGCGCTATTGGCCAGGTCTTCCCGATCACGCGCTGATCCCGGCCTATTCCGGTATCCGGCCAAAGATTTCCGGTCCGGACGAACCGGCCATGGACTTCCGCATAGATGGGGCGGAAACACACGGTCTTGCCGGCCTCGTCAATCTTTTCGGCATAGAAAGCCCCGGACTTACCGCCTCGCTGGCAATTGCCGGGGAGGTCGCAGCACGCTTCGAGGCCTGATCTCAACCTCACCCGAAACGGGACAGCGCGCCGGCCATGATCTGCGGATCGATATTGCCGCCGGAAGCAACTGCGATCACCGTTTCGCTTTCCAGTTCATCGCCATGAAATAGCGCCGCCGCCAGGGCCACCGCGCCGCCGGGTTCAACAACAATCTTCAGCCGGTTGAAAGCGAGAACCGTCGCACGCAGCGCCTCATCTTCGGTCACGACGACGCCTTTTCCGCAAAGCCCCGCCATGATCGGGAAGGTGATATTGCCGGGCTGCGGCGTGACAATCGCGTCGCAGATCGAACCCGAGGTCGTGGCGTTACGCTCGATCCTGCCCGAGGCAAGGGAGCGAGCCACATCGTCGAACCGTTCCGGTTCTGAAGTTCTGACCTTGTAGTTCGGCGCTTTCGCCGAAAGCGCAAGGGAGACGCCGGATGTGAGGCCACCACCACCGCAAGGCACCAGAACCTCCGCCGCATCGATGCCCAGTTCCGCGCCCTGTTCAGCAATCTCCAGTCCTACTGTTCCCTGCCCGGCAATGACCAGCGGTTCGTCATAGGGCCTTATAAGCGTCAGCCCACGCTCGTTCGAAAGGCGATCTCCAATGGCATCGCGATCTTCGTTCGCCCGGTCATAAAGCACGACCTCTGCGCCATAAGCGCGGGTATTTTCGATTTTGATCTTCGGCGCATCCGACGGCATGATGATAACGGCAGGAACATTGTGCAGCTTCGCGGCAAGCGCCACACCCTGCGCATGGTTGCCGGAGGAAAAGGCGATCACGCCCTTGGCGCGCACCTCCGCCGGAAGGCCGGAGACGGCCGACCAGCCGCCGCGAAACTTGAAAGAACCGGTTCGTTGCAGGCATTCAGCCTTCACGAACAGCTTTCGCCCGGCAATTTCGTCCAGAAAAGAGGATGAAAGAAGCGGTGTGCGAACCGCATGGTTGCCGATGCGCCCACGCGCGGCTTCTATCATCGAAATATCTGTCATGTCATGCCCCTGTGATGCGGATTTGCGGGTACATTAAGAGGTCGCACTCAATTGCGAAACCGCTTGGAAAAGAAAAATCCCCGGGCATGGCCGGGGATTTTGTCCTATGCGATCAATGATTGTGCCGGGGCATCTTCTCGGCAATCCGGCGGAAATCTGCGGCACCTTCCAGAACCGCGCCATCCGAAAGCTGGGTTACGGATTTACGATAGATGCGCTGCCACGGTGTCGCATCCGCGGGAACAGCGGGAATGCCGTCAGCCTTGCGCGCTTCCAGCTCCGCCTCCGCCACCAGCGCATTGCACTCGCCTTCATTGAAATCGATGCGGATCACATCGCCGGTGCGCAGCCATGCCAGTCCGCCGCCCGCCGCGCTTTCCGGCGAGGCGTTGAGGATGGACGGGCTGTCCGCCGTTCCCGACTGCCGGCCGTCGCCGATCGTCGGCAGGCTGGTGATACCCTTTTTCAACAACGCATCCGGCGGCTGCATGTTGACGACCTCAGCCGAACCCGGCCAGCCGAGCGGCCCCGCACCGCGAATGACGAGAATAGTGCGCTCATCGATATCAAGGGACGGATCGTTGATACGGGCGTGATAGTCTTCCGAACCGTCGAACACCACACATTTGCCCTCGAAAATTCCCTCGCGGCCCGGCTCGCTCAGATAGCGCTGGCGGAATTCCGCCGAGATAACGCTCGTCTTCATGATGGCGAAATCGAACAGATTGCCCTTGAGAACGAGGAAACCGGCCCTTTCCTTGAGCGGCTTATCGTAAGGCAGGATCACGTCACGGTCGGTGGATTCCCGGCCTTCAAGATTTTCCGCCATGGTTTTGCCGGTTACGGTCGGACAGCCTCCATCGAGCTTGCCTGCGTTGAGAAGCTCCCACATGATGGCGGGCGTGCCGCCGGCGCGGTGATATTTCTCTCCCAGCCATTTACCGGCCGGCTGGACATTGGCAAGGAGCGGAATGTCGTAGCCGTGAACCTGCCAGTCCTCCTCGCGAAGCTCCACGCCCGCATGTTTCGCCATGGCCGCCAGATGTGGCTGGGCATTGGTGGAGCCGCCAATCGCCGAATTGACGCGGATCGCGTTCAAAAACGCCTCGCGCGTCATGATGTCGGAGGGCTTGATGTTCTCGACAACCAGCTCGACGGCACGGCGGCCGGTGCGATAGGCCATCTGGCCGCGTTCACGGTAAGCGGCCGGGATCGCGCCGCAGCCGGTGAGCGACATGCCGAGCGCCTCCGCCATGGCATTCATGGTGGACGCGGTGCCCATGGTGTTGCAATGGCCGACCGAAGGCGCGGATTCGAGCGCCGCCTGCAAGAATTCCTCGCGGGTGATTTCGCCAGCACCGTATTTACGGCGCATGCGCCAGATGACGGTGCCAGAACCGACCAGATCGCCGTCATGATAACCGTCGAGCATCGGCCCGCCGGATAGAACGATGGCTGGAATATCCACCGTGCTTGCCGCCATCAGCGCCGAAGGCGTAGTCTTGTCGCAGCCCGTGGTCAAAACGACGCCGTCGAGCGGATAACCGTAAAGCACCTCCACGAGGCTCAGATAGGCAAGATTGCGGTCGAGCGCCGCTGTCGGGCGCTTGCAGTTTTCGAACATCGGATGGGTCGGAAACTCGATGGGAATGCCGCCCGCGTCACGAATACCGTCCCGCACCCGCTTGACCAGCTCCACGTGGACGCGGTTACAGGGCGTCAGGTCGCTGCCGCTCTGGGCGATGCCGATGACCGGCTTGCCGGAGCGCAGTTCTTCCGGCGTCACGCCGTAATTCATGAAACGCTCCAGATAGAGCGCCGTCATGTCGAGATGGTCGGGATTATCGAACCAGTCCTGCGACCGCAAACGGCGCATCGGTGTCTTGTCGTCGCTCATGAGATCGCTTCAGCCCTGTTCCCGATTGTTCAGTTTTTCGAGGTAAAGCAGGATGCCGCTATGATCGATATCGGCCCCGCCATCACCGACGAAATCATCGAATTCCCGCGTGACTTGCTGGGTGAGCGGCAGGGTGAGAGCGAGATCCTTGGCCGTCGCCAGCACGCCGTTCAGATCCTTGAGCTGGAACTTGGACGGACCGCCCGGCACAAAATTGCGCTTCACCATGCGGTCGCCATGCAGTTCCAGGATCCGGCTTTCGGCAAAACCGCCGCGAATGGCGTTACGGAACCCTTCACGCGATGCGCCGCCCGCTTCCACCAGCATCATCGCCTCGGCAACCGCGCCGATGGTGATGGCGACGATCTGCTGGTTGGCGAGCTTGCACAGTTGGCCGGCACCCGAGGGACCGACATAGGTGAGCCGGCCCATCGGCGCGAAAACATCGGCAAGACCCGAGATCAGCGTCTCGTCCCCACCGGCCATGATGGCGAGCGTACCGGCCGTCGCGCCCGGCACACCGCCGGAAACCGGCGCATCGACGTGATGGATGCCCAACGACTGAAGCCGGGAGGAATGTTCTCGCGCAATCGGCGGCGCAATCGAGCTGCTGTCGATCACGACAGCACCCTTTTTCAGCGCTTCGGCCATGCCGGCCTCGAAAAGCACCTCGCCCACGGCCTTGCCGTCGCTCAGCATGGTGATGACGATATCGGCGCCCCTGGCTGCCTCCGCCGGCGATGCAGCGACGACCGCGCCATCGGCAACAAGCGCCTCGGCCTTATCGGCGCTACGGTTCCAGACGGTGACCGAAAAGCCGGCGCCCAGCAGACGCCGGGCCATCGGCCCGCCCATCAGGCCCGTGCCGATAAAGGCGACAGACCGCTTCTTCTCCTCCCCGCCAGCACTCATTTCAGTGAACCTCCCAGTTCGTCCTCGATATGAACCTGAATGATTTCTTCGAACGAGCTTTCAGCCGTAAAGCCGAGTTCGCGGGCGCGCTTGGCTTCGAAACCGGGGGCCCAGCCTTCACACATGCGCATGATCATCTCATTCGGCTCGCGGCGGATGAGGGCAACGGCCTTTTCGCCGGCGACCTTGCGCAGCGCTTCGATCTGCTCGCCGACGGTGGCGCTGAGGCCTGGCATCGACAGGTTGCGACGCGGGCCGACCTTTTCCACGTCAATCGTTGCGCCATGGATGAGGAAGCCGACGGCGGAACGCGGCGAAGCGTGCCAGTGGCGAATGCTCTCAGGCACCGGCAGCACCGCTTCCTGGCCGACCAGCGGCTCGCGCAGAATATTGGAGAAGAAGCCGGAGGCGGCCGCATTCGGCTTGCCGGGGCGGATGCAGATGGTCGGCAGGCGAATGCCGATACCATCGAAGAAACCGCGACGGCTGTAATCGGAAAGCAGCAGCTCGCAGATCGCTTTCTGCGTGCCGTAGCTGGTCAATGGCGTGGAGTGGAACTCGTCCGGGATCGGATAGGGCAGCGGCGCGCCGAAGACGGCGATAGACGAGGTGAAAACCACGCGCGGCTTGTAACCATCCTTGCCGTTGGCGATGCGGATGGCGTCGAAGAGATAACGCGTGCCGTCGAGGTTGATGCGGTAGCCCTTGTCAAAATCGAGTTCAGCTTCGCCGGAGACGATGGCGGCAAGGTGGAAGATGACGTCCGGCCGGACTTCGACCAGCTTTTCAGCCTCACCCGGTGCGGAGAGGTCGGCCGCGCGTGCATCGACAGCACCAGAAAAGCCGGTAGGCGCTTCAGGCTGGAACACGTCGATAAGCGTGAATTTCTCGACCGGCTTGCCGCCCAGCGATCCATCCTTGACGAGACGCTGCGTCAGCTTGCGGCCAACCATGCCTGCGGCGCCGATGATTGCGATATGCATGTCTTCCTCCTCTTTGTCCCGACCATTCTCCCGAGACCGAAAAAACATCATCGGCCGACCGACCGATAAATTAGCTTGTAAGGTTGTCTGATAACCTTATATGATCGAGTTGAAAATAGTATTTTTTTACAAACTAGAAAAAGCAAGGGCGCCGGCAAAATCAAGGCACGTCCCTTGCCCGGGCACTTTAGGGCGGATTGGACGGAGAGGATGAAATGACGATCGTGAGCGAACACGATATCGAGGAACTGCGGTTCTCGCTGAAGAACAGGCTGGGCGAAGCTTTGCTGCTGACATCGCAAGAGGACATGCTGCGCTATTGCCGCGACTGGCATGGCGACGTCACCAGCTCGGCCGTGGCCGTTATCCGCCCCCGTTCGACGAAGGAAGTTTCCGACACGGTCAGCGCCTGCGCCGAACTCGGCCTCTCCATCATTCCCCAGGGCGGGAATACCGGTCTGGTGCTCGGCGGCATTCCCGATGCCCCCAAGCGTCAGGTCGTATTGAGCCTTGAGCGCATGAACGCCATCCGCACCATCGATAGCGACGATTTTTCCGCCGTCGTGGAAGCCGGCTGCATTCTCTCGGAATTCAAGGATGCGGTTGAGGACAAGGGTATGTTCTTCCCGCTTTCGCTCGGCGCACAGGGCAGCTGCCGCATCGGCGGCAACGTCTCCACCAATGCGGGCGGCATCAATGTCCTGCGCTACGGCATGACCCGCGAACTCGTGCTGGGTCTGGAAGTGGTCCTTCCAGATGGCACCATCTGGAACGGGCTTTCGACGCTGCGCAAGGATAATCGCGGCATCGATCTGAAGCAGCTCTTCATCGGCGCGGAAGGAACGCTCGGCATCGTCACAGCCGTTGCCGTCAAGCTTTACCCTAATCCTGAACATGTCGAGACGGCGCTGCTCGGCCTCGATTCGCTTGATGATGCCATCAAGCTTTACCGCCGCGCCCGCCGCGAATGCTGCGACCTGATGTCCGCCTTCGAATTCATGCCGCCTGTCGCCTTCACGCTGGCGATCGAAGCTATACCCGACCTGAAAATGCCGATTGCCGGCGATTACCCCGCTTACGTGCTGATGGAAATTTCAGGCTCCGGTCTGGTGGACACGGCCGACCTGATGGGCCGCTTCCTTGAGGGTGTGATGGAAGACGGCTTGGTGCTGGACGGCGTGATCGCTTCTTCACGGGCACAGGCGCAATCGCTGTGGCTGTTCCGCGAAGGCATGAACGAAGGGCAGGCGCTGCGCGGCGCACATATGCGCACCGACATTTCCGTGCCCTTGTCGAAACTCGCCGCTTTCGTGGCAGAAGCCGAGGCGGAACTGGCGGAAAAACTGCCGGAGTGCCTGGCGGTTTCCTACGGCCATGTCGGAGACGGCAACGTCCACCTCAACGTGCTTCCGCCGAACGGTTCGACGCCGGAAGAGCGCGAAGCATTTATCTACAAGTCCAAGACACTCGTTAACGAGGTCCTCGACCGCTACATCGGCAGCATCAGCGCCGAACACGGCATCGGCCGCCTGAAACGCTCTGATTTCGAAAGCCGGCTATCTGATGTACAGCGCCGGATGATCACGGGTCTGAAAAACGCCTTCGACCCTGATTTGCGGATGAATCCCGGTTGCCAGATAACCCTGCAACCGGATAGCTAATCGAGGACGGCGAAGGCGGCTGAAAGCGCCGCCTTTGAAAACCCCGCGGACGGCGAAGGAGGAAGTCGCCTACCGCGGGAAAACGAACCAATCGTTTCTGTGGAACGGGAGCAACCATGACGCTGGAGTTCAGTCAGATTCATCGCAACGACCATCTGCCCGGCCGGATCGCTGCGGAGATTGCGCGCGAAATCAATGATTCGAAGCTCGGACCGGGCGACAGGTTGCCAACCGAACATGTTTTGGCAAAAACCTTCGGGGTCAGCCGCTCGGTCATCCGCGAGGCGATCGCGCAATTGCGCAACGAAGGTTTTGTTGAAACCCGGCAGGGCGTTGGCGCATTCGTCACCGATCCCCGGCAAAGACTGTCCATCCGAATCGAGCGATCGCGGCTGAACGATCCGGAAAATTTCCGCGATCTTTTCCAGCTTCGCATGCCACTGGAAATAGAAGCAGCCGGGCTGGCCGCACTGCACCGCAGCCCGCAGCAGTTGACGCGGCTGGCGGCAGCTTTGGAAAAGATGAAAACCGCCGACGATTGGTCGACGGAAGGCGTCGCGGCCGATCTTGACTTCCACCGCATTCTGGCGGAAGCGACTGAGAACGAATATTTCCTGATGTTCCTCGGCTTCATCGCGGAACGCATCAGCTCCGCCATCAATATAGCTTTTTCGCGTGCAGTTTTTGGTGAAATTCTCGAGGTGACGATCGCCGAGCATGTGGCAATCTACGAGGCCGTCGAGAAGGCCGATGCCACAGCTGCCAAGAACGCCATGCGCAAGCACCTGATCGGTGCTGCAAGTCGGGTCAATCTCGAACTCGACATCTTCTGAGCCGCAAATGAGCAGGCCGGAAAAGCTATAGGACAGGTTTACGATTTTCCGGTAATTGAGGCACGGAACACGATAATTTTGTCGGCGTAGCCGCTAGACTCGCAGCAAAAGTCATACTAAGAAGAATGGGATTAGGTTGTCAGACATCCAGACAATAAGACCGCAGGAGGCGGCCTGTGGGGTGCTGAAGGGGAGAACTACATGACCGGAAAAAGGTCCATCGACGCTGCCGCAATTTTGCCTGAAGATTTCGAAAACGCGCTGCTCGTCGGCCGCGTCTGGTCGAAAAGCGAAGACGGCCCCTGCCCTGTCCTGCTGAAGGGCGGCGTGCTTTATGACCTCACTTCGATTTCCCCAACCATGTCCGAACTTCTGGAAAAGACGGATCTGGTGCAGAGGCTCGCCGACACCGGCTCTCTTGTCGCACTCGGCGCGCTGGAAGCGTTTCTGGACGGTTCCGCCGGCGAACTCCTTGCCCCCAACGATATTCAGGCTGTCAAGGCCGCCGGTGTCACTTTCGCCGACAGCATGCTGGAACGCGTGATCGAGGAGCAGGCCAAGGGCGATCCGCTGCGCGCGCAGGAAATTCGCGGACGGCTGGCGCCGGTTCTCGGCGACAATCTCAAGGGACTTGAGGCCGGCTCCGAAAAAGCTGCCGAAGTGAAGAAACTGCTCCAGGAAATGGGCCTCTGGTCACAATATCTGGAAGTGGGCATCGGCCCGGATGCGGAGATATTCTCCAAGGCGCAGGCCATGGCTTCTGTCGGCTGCGGAGCGCTGATCGGCGTTCACCCGAAGTCGCAGTGGAACAACCCGGAGCCGGAAGTGGTGCTCGCCATCACCTCAGACGGCCGCATCGTCGGCGCAACGCTCGGCAACGACGTCAACCTGCGCGACTTCGAAGGTCGTTCCGCCCTGCTGCTCAGCAAGGCGAAGGACAATAACGCATCCTGCGCGATCGGTCCCTTCATCCGCCTGTTCGACGGAAACTTCACCATTGAAGATGTGAAGAGGTCGCAAATCTCGCTTTTGGTCGAGGGCGAAGACGGTTTCACCATGACGGGCGTCAGCCCGATGGAGGCGATCAGCCGCACGCCGGAAAACCTTAGCTCCCAGCTCTTGAACCGTAACCACCAATATCCTGACGGCGCCGTCTTCTTCCTCGGCACGATGTTTGCGCCGGTCAAGGACCGCCATGGCCCAGGCCTCGGCTTCACCCATTCGAAGGGTGACCGTGTCGAAATCTCCACGCCCAAGCTCGGTAAGCTGATCAACTGGGTCACGACGACGGACGAATGCCCGGAATGGACGTTCGGCACCGCGGCCCTGATGCGCAACCTGGCGAAACGAGGGCTGCTCTAGATATTTCTTCGGGAGGGGAAAATGCAGAAGATCATCAATCTCTTTTACCGGATTCTCGAAATCATTCTCGTCCTGCTGCTTGCCGGCATGGCGATCATGGTCTTCGTCAACGTCGTCATGCGTTACACGATGAATTCGGGCATAAACGTCTCGGAAGAATTGTCACGCTTCTTTTTCGTGTGGCTCACCTTCACCGGCGCCGTCGTCGCCTTCAGGGAACATGGTCACATGGGTATCGAAACCATGGTGATGTTCCTGTCGCGCCGCGGCCGCATCCTCTGCATGATTTTATCAAACATTGTCATCCTCACCTGTTCCGCCATCTTCTTCTGGGGGACGTGGAAGCAGTCTGGCATCAATGCCAGCATGCATGCGCCAGTCACCAAGCTATCGATGATCTGGGTCTACGGCATCGGCATGTTCACCGGCGCCCTGATGTTCATCATTGCGCTGGAACGTCTGTACCGGCTCGTTACGGGCCGCGTGACGGAAGACGAAATCGCCCAGTTCGCGGGCGAAAACATGACGATCGAACAGCTTTCGGAGCGCTGATACCATGACACTCCTCGTTTTTGTCGGCTCTCTGCTCGGCGCTATGGCGATTGGCGTTCCCGTCGCTTTCTCGCTGATGTTTTGCGGCGTTGTGCTCATGTGGTATATGGGCATGTTCAATACCCAGATCATCGCTCAGAACATGATCGCCGGCGCGGATACATTCACGCTGCTCGCCATCCCTTTCTTCATTCTGGCCGGTGAACTGATGAACTCTGGCGGCCTCTCCCGCCGCATCATCGATTTTGCGATCGCCTGCGTCGGTCATATCAGGGGCGGTCTCGGGATCGTCGCCATCATGGCTGCCATCATCATGGCCAGCATCTCCGGCTCGGCCGCAGCCGATACCGCGGCGCTTGCCGCAATCCTCATCCCGATGATGGCGAAGGCCGGTTACAACGTGCCGCGCTCGGCAGGTCTCATTGCTTCCGGCGGTATCATCGCTCCGGTCATCCCCCCCTCCATGGCCTTCATTGTTTTCGGCGTTGCCGCCAACGTCTCGATCACCCAGCTCTTCATGGCGGGGATCGTACCGGGCCTGCTGATGGGCCTTTCATTGGTCGCAACCTGGTTGTTCGTCGTCCGCAAGGACAACATAACGCCGCTTCCGAAGACCACGGCCAAGCAACGCATGCGGGCAACAGCACGTGCCGGGTGGGCGCTCGGTATGCCGGTTATCATTCTCGGAGGGATCAAGGCCGGCATCATGACTCCGACAGAAGCCGCTGTCGTGGCCGCTGCCTACGCCCTGTTTGTCGGCATGGTGGTCTACCGCGAACTAAAGCCGAGTGAGCTTCCGCACGTGCTCCTGCGCGCAGCCAAGAGCACCTCGATCATCATGTTCCTGGTCTGCGCCGCACTCGTCTCCGCATGGCTTATCACGGCTGCAAACATTCCGAACGAGGTTGTCGGTTACATCGAACCGCTGATCGACCGTCCGATGTTCTTGATGTTTGCGATCATGGTCCTGATCCTGGTCGTCGGTACTGCGCTCGACCTGACACCCACCATCCTGATCCTGACGCCCGTTCTGATGCCGATCATCAAGCAGGCGGGCATCGACCCAGTCTATTTCGGCGTCCTCTTCATCATGAATACCTGTATCGGTCTCATCACGCCCCCTGTTGGCGTCGTGCTGAACGTTGTCAGCGGCGTCGGTAGGGTTCCGTTGGGCCGCGTCACGGCGGGCGTACTGCCTTTCCTGCTGACACAGGTCGCCGTGCTGTTCCTTCTGGTGATTTTCCCGGACATCGTCCTCGTACCACTGCAGTATCTCCGTTAACCCGCAACCCGCTTCTCGCAAACAATCCAAGGGAGGATATTATGAGAAAGCTTCTTCTGACCACCACGGCAATCGCTTTCGCAGTTGGCACTGCTGCCCCGGCAATGGCCGAATTCAACAGCCGCAACATCCGTGTTTCCAACGGCATCAACCAGGACCATCCGGTCGGCAACGGCATCAAGGCCATGCAGGCCTGCCTCGACGACAAGTCGGGCGGCAAGCTGAAGCTAACCGCATTCTGGGGCGGCGCGCTCGGCGGCGACCTCCAGGCGACCCAGGCCCTGCGCTCCGGCGTTCAGGAAGCGGTCGTAACGTCCTCGTCGCCGCTCGTCGGCCTGATCCCGTCGCTCGGCGTCTTCGACCTGCCGTTCCTGTTCTCCAACGCCAAGGAAGCCGATGCCGTCATGGACGGCGCCTTCGGCGACATGATGAACAAGAAGCTGGAAGAACAGGGCCTCGTAAACCTGGCCTACTGGGAAAACGGTTTCCGCAACCTGTCGAACTCCAAGCGTGCCGTGAACAAGTGGGAAGATTTCTCGGGCCTCAAGGTCCGCGTGATGCAGAACAACATCTTCCTCGACACCTTCCAGAACCTCGGCGCCAATGCAACGCCGATGGCCTTCGGCGAAGTCTTCTCGGCGCTGGAAACCAACGCGATCGACGCGCAGGAAAACCCCTATGTGACGATCGACACCTCCAAGTTCTACGAGGTGCAGAAATACGTCACCGAGACGAACCACGCCTATACGCCGTTCCTCTTCCTCTTCTCCAAGCCGATCTTCGACAGCTACACGCCCGAAGAACAGGCCGCCCTGCGTGAATGCGCGGTCGTCGGCCGCGACGAGGAGCGCAAGGTCATCCGCGAGCTGAACCAGAAGTCGCTGGAAAAGATCAAGGCGGCTGGCCTCGAAGTGAACACGCTGTCTCCTGAAGAACAGGCGCGCATTCGCGAAAAGTCGATGGTTGTCTACGAAAAGCACAAGGCTGAAATCGGCGCCGACATCGTCGACGCCGTTCTGGCGGACCTGAAGAAGATCCGCGGCCAGTAATCCTGACTGAATACAACTAAAAACACCCGGAGGTTCCGCCTCCGGGTGTTTTTGTTTGTGAAAATCGCCAATAGAAAAAAGGCTGCCGGAGCAGCCTTTCAACGGATCACGCCGTACGGTTCTGCCGGTTGGCGATGAGGTCGTCGACAACGGCCGGATCGGCGAGCGTCGACGTATCTCCCAGCGCACCAAAGTCATCCTCGGCGATCTTGCGCAGGATACGCCGCATGATCTTGCCGGAACGGGTTTTCGGCAGGCCCGGCGCGAACTGGATTTTATCCGGTGTCGCAACCGGGCCGATTTCGTTGCGGACGTGCTTCACCAGCTCCTCGCGCAATGAATAATCGCCGTTCTGGCCCGCCATCAGCGTGACATAACAATAAATGCCCTGCCCCTTGATGGGATGCGGATAACCGACAACGGCTGCCTCCGAAACAAGGTGATGCGACACCAGCGCCGATTCCACTTCAGCGGTGCCGAGACGGTGGCCCGACACGTTCAGAACGTCATCCACGCGGCCAGTGATCCAGTAATATCCATCCTCGTCACGACGGCAGCCGTCACCAGTGAAATATTTGCCCTTGTAGGTGGAGAAGTATGTATCGACGAAGCGCTGGTGATCGCCATAGACGGAGCGCGACTGGCCCGGCCAGCTGTCGATGATGCACAGATTGCCGTCCGCCGGTCCTTCCAGCACATTGCCTTCGGCATCGACCAGCTGCGGCTGCACGCCGAAGAACGGCCTTGTGGCCGAGCCGGGTTTCAGATCGGTCGCGCCCGGCAGCGGCGAAATGAGAATGCCGCCGGTTTCCGTCTGCCACCAGGTATCGACGATCGGGCTCTTGTCCTCGCCGACCACATGGTAATACCACTCCCAGGCTTCCGGATTGATCGGCTCGCCGACCGTGCCGAGAAGCCGCAGGCTGCTGCGCGAGGAGCGCTTCACGAACTGGTCGCCCGCCCCCATCAGCGATCTGAGCGCTGTCGGCGCCGTATAGAAGATATTGACCTTGTGCTTGTCGATGACTTCCCAGAAGCGGCCCTGATCCGGGAAGTTCGGAACGCCTTCGAACATCAGCGTCGTCGCGCAATTCGCAAGCGGCCCGTAGACGATATAGGAATGGCCGGTGACCCAGCCGACATCGGCCGTGCACCAGTACACCTCGCCGTCCTTGTAGTCGAAGACATATTCATGCGTCATCGACGTATAGACGAGATAGCCGCCCGTGGTGTGCAGCACGCCCTTCGGCTTGCCGGTGGAGCCAGACGTATAGAGGATGAACAGCGGATCTTCCGCGCGCATCTTCACCGGCGGGCAATCCGGTTTCACGGTAGCGATTTCCTGATGGTACCAGATGTCACGGCCCGGCGCCCAGCCGGTCTTGCCGCCGGTGCGGCGTACCACCAGAACCTTGTTAACGATGACATATTGCTTGGCGGCAATATCGATCGCCTTGTCGGTGTTTTCCTTGAGCGGGATCGGCTTGCCGCCGCGCACGCCTTCATCGCAAGTGATGACGAAGGTCGATTCGCAGTCGACGATACGGCCGGCCAGCGCTTCTGGCGAGAAGCCGCCAAAGACGACGGAGTGCACCGCACCGATGCGCGCGCAGGCGAGCATCGCATAGGCCGCTTCCGGAATCATCGGCATATAGATCGTGACGCGGTCACCCTTCTTGACGCCGTGCTTCTTCAGCACGTTGGCCAGACGGCAGACATAGTCGTAGAGCTGATTATAGGTGATCTTCTTGTCGATATAGGGGTTGTCGCCTTCCCAGATGATCGCCGTGCGCTCGCCATGCGTCTTCAGATGCCGGTCGATACAGTTATAGGAAACGTTGGTCAGGCCATCCTCGAACCACTTGATCGGCACGCGCCCCTTGAACGACGTGTTCTTGACCTTGGTATAAGGCTTGAACCAGTCGATCCGACGGCCGTGCTTGTCCCAGAACTTTTCAGGATCCTCGACGCTCTCCTGGTACCATTTCTGGTAACGCTCATTATCGATGAGCGTGCGGGCTTTCGCCGACTTGAGCACCGGGTAGATTTTGGCAGACATGAACTCCTCCTGGAACCGGGTATGGCTTCTGACGCGGCCCGAGACTCCCACCTCAGGCATGTGTTGAATTCATAGCAGGTCAATTGCGCACGGCAATTAGACAAAGGTCATTTGTTTCGCAAAGAATTGCAATTATGATGCAATCCGGTTATAGAGCGGCAATATCCCGGAAATCAGTGGTTGATACCACGCCCGCGACACCGGCGCGGACGGACAGAAGGACTGTATCTATGGCTCAACAATTGCTCATGCCAAAGGCAACGGCTGTATGGCTGGTTGACAACACCGCGCTGTCGTTCGATCAGATCGCCACGTTCTGCAAACTGCATCCGCTCGAAGTCAAGGCCATTGCCGACGGAGAAGCCGCGCAGGGCATCAAGGGTCTCGATCCGATCGCGACCGGACAGCTCTCCCGTGACGAAATCGCCCGCGCGGAAGGCAATCCGAACCACAAGCTCAAGCTTTCCGAGCCTAAGGTTCGCGTGCCGGAATCCAAGCGCCGCGGCCCACGCTACACCCCGGTTTCCAAGCGTCAGGATCGTCCGAACGCTATTCTCTGGCTCGTTCGCAACCACCCGGAACTGAAGGATGCGCAGATTTCGCGTCTCGTCGGCACCACAAAATCGACGATCGAACAGATTCGCGACCGCACCCACTGGAACTCGGCCAACCTGACGCCGATGGATCCTGTGACGCTCGGCCTCTGCAGCCAGATCGATCTCGACCTCGAGGTCGAACGCGCCTCGCGCGGCCGTCCGCTGCCGACTGCCGAAGAACTGGATAACACGCTGCAGCCGGCAACGGCGACGGAAGGTCTGGACTACAGCTTCCAGCGCGAGGAAGACGAGCAGATCGACGCCGATGCGGTCTTCAAGAAGCTCAGCTCGCTGAAATCCACGCAGAAGGACGAAGACGAGGACGATCACTACTGATCGGACGTCTTTTAGAGTTTAAAAACCCGGCCTCAGCGCCGGGTTTTTAATTTGCAGCCTTATCGCGCACCGAAGATCGCCGAACCCACACGAACACTCGTCGCGCCGAATTCCACGGCAGTTTCGAAATCGCCCGACATGCCCATGGAAAGCTTCTCAAGCCCACATTGTTTGGCAAGCTTCGCCAGAAGCGCAAAATGCGGGCCCGGATTTTCATCCGCCGGCGGAATGCACATCAGTCCTTCGACCTGCAATTTCAGCTCATCCCGACAAAAATCCACGAAAGCTACGGTCTCACGCGGGTCGATACCCGCCTTTTGCGGCTCAAGGCCAGTATTGACCTGCACATAAAAACGAAGGCTGCGACCCTGTTTACGGCATTCTTCGGCAAGCGCGCGGGCGATCTTCTCCCGGTCAACACTTTGCACCACATCAAACAGCGCCACGGCGTCCGCCGCCTTGTTGGACTGTAGCGGGCCAATCAGATGCAACTCGATATCAGGCGTCTTCTGCTTAAGCGCCGGCCACTTGCCCTGCGCTTCCTGCACGCGGTTCTCGCCGAACGCGCGCTCACCGGCATCGATGACCGGCTGGATCGCCTCCGCGTCGAAGGTCTTCGAGACCGCGACGAGGGCAACATCCGCCGCCTTGCGTCCGGATTTTTCCGCAACATCGGCAATGCGCTGCCTGACATCCTCGAGACGTGCTTCGATTTCCATCACAAGACCTTCATTTGAACCATTCGCAACGCTAACTAGCCACCGATTGCCTTGATGCCAAGCGCCTTTAGCACCATTTGAGGCACGCTGGCCAAGATTGAACGTCCGAACGTCCCGCCAAACTTGACGCCCCGGTCGTTTCATGGTGAAGGTCAGCGCACATTTTTCCCCTCGATACCCGGAATTTTAGACAATGGCCATCGAACGTTACAATCCTCGCGACGCCGAGCCGCGCTGGCAGCAAAAATGGAACGAGGACAAGGTTTTCGTCACCGACAACAGCGATCCGCGTGAGAAGTATTACGTTCTAGAGATGTTTCCCTATCCGTCGGGACGCATCCATATGGGCCATGTCCGCAACTACGCGATGGGCGACGTCGTCGCCCGTTACAAGCGCGCCCGCGGTTTCAACGTCCTGCATCCGATGGGTTGGGACGCCTTCGGCATGCCTGCCGAAAATGCGGCCATGCAGAACAAGGTTCATCCCAAGGACTGGACCTACCAGAACATCGCCACCATGCGCGGCCAGCTGAAATCCATGGGCCTGTCCTTGGACTGGACCCGTGAGTTCGCCACCTGCGATGTGGAATATTACCATCGCCAGCAGGCGCTGTTCGTCGACTTCATGGAAAAGGGCCTGGTTTACCGCAAGCAGTCGAAGGTCAACTGGGACCCGGTCGATCACACGGTTCTGGCCAATGAACAGGTCATCGATGGCCGCGGCTGGCGCTCCGGTGCGTTGGTCGAACAGCGCGAACTGACGCAATGGTTCTTCCGCATCACCGATTTTAGCCAGGACCTGCTGGACGAGCTGGATACGCTCGACCAATGGCCGGAAAAAGTGCGCCTGATGCAGAAGAACTGGATCGGCCGTTCCGAGGGCCTGTCGCTGCGCTGGCGGACGGTTGCCGACACGGCGCCGGAAGGTTTCTCCGACATTACCGTCTATACGACACGCCCCGACACACTGTTCGGCGCCTCCTTCCTGGCGATCGCCGCCGACCACCCGCTGGCCAGAGAACTGTCCGCGAACAATCCGGCGATTGCCGAGTTCTGCGACGAATGCCGCCGCCATGGCACCTCGCTCGCAGCGCTCGAGACGGCTGAAAAGAAGGGTATCGATACCGGCGTCAAGGTCGTGCACCCGCTGGACCCCAGCTGGGAACTGCCGGTCTATGTCGCCAACTTCGTGCTGATGGACTATGGCACCGGTGCGATCTTCGGTTGCCCATCCGGTGACCAGCGCGATCTGGATTTCGCCCGCAAATACGGCCTGCCGGTCGTGGCCGTCGTCGCCCCTGAAGGCCCCGATGCCGCAAACTTCACCATCGATGATACCGCCTTCACCGATGACGGCGTGATGATCAATTCGGGCTTCCTGAACGGCATGAAGACGGCTGACGCCTTCGAGGCCGTCGTGCAGAAGCTTTCCACGCAGACGCTCGGCAATACGCCGCAGGCAGAGCGCAAGGTCAATTTCCGCCTGCGCGACTGGGGCATTTCCCGCCAGCGTTATTGGGGTTGCCCGATCCCGGTCATCCATTGCGAAGTCTGCGGTGTGGTCCCGGTTCCGAAAAAGGACCTCCCGGTCAAACTGCCCGATGACGTGACGTTCGACGTGCCCGGCAACCCGCTGGACCGGCACCCCACCTGGCGCCATGTCTCCTGCCCGCAATGCGGTCATGACGCGCGCCGCGAAACCGACACGATGGATACATTCGTCGATTCCAGCTGGTATTACACGCGCTTCACCGCGCCGTGGGAAGACGCGCCGACCGACCCGAAGGTCGCCAATCACTGGCTGCCGGTAGATCAATATATCGGCGGCATCGAGCATGCGATCCTCCATCTGCTCTATTCGCGCTTCTTCACCCGCGCCATGCGCGAAACCGGCCATGTCGGCGTCAAGGAACCCTTCAAGGGCCTGTTCACGCAGGGCATGGTGGTGCACGAGACCTATAGCCGCGGCGAAGGCACGGCGCGCGAATGGGTGCCGCCTGCGGAACTGCGGATCGAGGAAAGCGACGGGGCTCGCCGCGCATTCCTGCTCTCGTCCGGCGAAGAGGTGAAGATCGGCTCCATCGAGAAGATGTCGAAGTCGAAGAAGAACGTGGTTGACCCGGATGACATCATCGCATCCTACGGCGCCGATACCGCACGCTTCTTCGTCCTGTCGGACTCTCCGCCCGATCGTGACGTCATCTGGTCCGAAGCCGGTGTGGAAGGCGCAAACCGGTTCGTCCAGCGCGTCTGGCGCATCATCGGCGAAGCGGCGGAAGAGCTGAGAACCGTCCAGCCGAAGCCTGCGACCGAAGGCGAAGGGCTGGCGGCCTCCAAGGCGGCCCACAAAACGCTGAAAGCTGTGCAGGAGGATCTGGACAAGCTCGCCTTCAACAAGGCCATTGCCCGCATCTATGAACTGGTCAATGCACTCGCCGGTCCCCTTGCGGATGTCGCTGCGGGCGGCAAGTCTAATGACGTCAAGGCGGCAGCGCGTGACGCCGTCGAAATCCTCATCCGCATCATCGCCCCGATGACGCCACATCTGGCGGAAGAATGCTGGTCCGCACTGGGTAACACGGGCCTCGTGGCCCAGACGCCGTGGCCTGCCTTCGTCGCTTCGCTGGTCGAGGAAAACGAAGTCGTCATGCCTGTGCAGGTCAACGGCAAGAAGCGTGGCGAATTGACAATCGCGCGCGATGCGGATCAAGATGCGGTCCGCACGGCCGCCCTTGCGCTGGATGCCGTCAAATCCATTCTTGCCGGTGGCGAGCCCAAGAAAGTCATCGTGGTTCCGCAGAGGATTGTAAACATTGTTGTCTGACGTTTTTTCAAGATGGAGCCGCGCCGCGGCAGCGATTTCCGTCGTGACGATGGCTGGTCTTCTGGCGGGCTGCCAGGTGCGCCCGCTTTATGGGGAAGCTTCCGGCACCAAGGAAAGGCTGGCGGCGGTCAGCGTCTCCGATATCGGCGGCAGGGCCGGGCAGGAAGTCCGCAATCAACTGATCTTTCTAATGGCTGGCGGCGCAGGCCAACCGGCCACGGCTCAATATAACGTCAAGGTTTCCGTAAGCTCGAGCGCTACCTCGACGGAAGTGCAGAATTATGACCTGACGACCCGCTCGAACAATAATTACGATGGTCCTTACCCTGGTCGTGTCGTGATGAGTGGTCAATATGTGCTGACGCGGGTTTCCGACGGTCAGATCCTGCGCTCCGCACGCCGCAGCGTAACGGCGCAGGTGGATTTGCCGCAGCAGGAATTCGCCAAGATCCGGGCAACTCGCGACGCCGAAAACCGTGCGGCCCGGGAACTTGCCGAAATCATCCGCACCGATATCGCCGCCACCCTCGGCCGCTGAGAGCGGCGGCCGTGACGGAGATAAAGTCCCATGAATTTGAGCGCTTCGCCGAAAACCCGGCGGAGCGCTTTCGTGTTTTCGTGCTTTACGGCCCGGATCGCGGTCTCGTGTCGGAACGCGCAGGCGTCATCGCCAAAAAGACCGGTATCGATCCCGATGACGCTTTCGCATCGCTGAAACTGACCGCATCCGATCTACAGGGCGACCCCGGCCGTCTACTCGACGAGGTGAATGCCATCGGCCTTTTCGGCGGCGAAAAACTCGTCTGGGTTAAAGGTGCTTCGTCCGAAAAGGCGCTGGTGGACGCCCTCCAGATTCTGGCGGAAACGCCACCGGAAGCGAGCTTCCTCATCATCGAAGCAGGCGACATCAAGAAGGGTACGGGACTGCGCAAGATCGCCGAACCAGCGCGCTCCATCGCAGCCATCCCCTGCTATGCCGACGATGCGCGCTCGTTGAACACATTGATCGATCAGGAACTCTCAGCCGATAATCTGCGTATTGCGCCGGCCGCACGGCAGAGGCTGATCGAATCCCTTGGCGGCGACCGTATCGCCTCGCGCAACGAAATCCGCAAACTGGCGCTCTATTGCCGTGGAGCCGACGTGGTCGAGGAGGACGATGTACTGGCGATCATCGGAGACGCCAGCACGGTTTCCGCCGACGATGCTGTCGACGCCATTCTGAAAGGCGACAGAAACGCCTTCTTCCACGCAACGCAGAAGATCGTCTCTTCGAAGACCCCGATCTTCCTCGTCCTCCAGGGATGCCTCAGGCAATTCCAGTTGCTCGACCAGATGAGGGCCGAAATGGATGAGAAAAAACTGCAGGCCGGTCAGGTCATGCAGACACTTGGGCGCCACATTCATTTCCGCAGAAAACCCATCATCGAAAGGGCGCTGCGAACATGGCAGCCAGCGGCGATCGCCCGCGAGATGAACCGTCTGCAGGCCGCTATCCTGCAAAGCCGTCAGCGGCAAAGCCTGGAAGAAAGCGTGGCCCTTCTGACATTGCTGTCGACCACGCTGCAATCCGGCCGCAGCGGATGACGCTCAGCAAAAAGCCCTCGCAGCAACAACTCGAGGGCTTTTTAAATCATGGTTTCGCTGTCAGGCCGTAAAAATCAGTCGCCCTGGCCGGGTTCGGCGGAGAAATAGAGATCGAGCTTACCTTCGACGCCGTCCATCTCCTTGGCTTCCGGCATCGGGTCACGCTTGATGGTGATATTAGGCCAGATCGCCGCATATTCGGCATTGAGCTTCAGCCATTTGTCGAGGCCCGGCTCCGTATCGGGCTTGATGGCTTCGGCGGGACATTCCGGTTCGCACACACCGCAATCGATGCATTCATCGGGATTGATCGCGAGGAAATTTTCACCCTCGTAAAAGCAGTCGACGGGGCAGACCTCAACGCAATCGGTATATTTGCAGCGGATGCAATTGTCGGTCACGACATATGTCATGATGAACTCCAGAATATGCAGGCCGGGTCTTTGGGCTTCGGAACACAAGCCGTCGCCCGGAATTCAGACAGGGCAATTTCGCAAGTGACGTAATGCCTTTGCTTACAGATAGCAAGGATAAACAATTCTGAAAAAGGGGTGTGACCCGGAGGTTTATTCTAATCTTTGCTTCCGTCGCTGTCAGACAGAAACCTGTCGAGCGCCCTGCGCTCTTTTTTAGTGGGACGCCCGCTGCCCGGCTGGCGCAACGCCTGCTCAAGAGGCGTCATACTGTCGGAAGGTTCCCGTGGCGGCGTCTCGTCCTCATAGAGAAGTCTGGCTTCCTCATAGGGTCCACGCCGTGTTCCGCCGGACTTGACGACGAGTACCTTGTCCATCCGCTCAAAGCCAATCTCCAGCCTGTCCCCCACCTTCAGCATGTGGCTGGGCTGGCGGATGGCAGCACCGTTGACCTTGACGTGGCCCGACTGAATGTAGCTCTGGGCCAGCGAACGGGATTTGGCCATGCGGGCAAAGAACAGCCACTTGTCCAGACGCTGACGCGTGCTTTCGAGTGGCTGTTCGCTGCTTCCCATGGGCTTACTTCTTCAGCTGCTCCTTGAGAGCAGCGAGCTTTGCGAAAGGCGAATCCGGATCGAGCGGCTTTTCCTTGCGCGGCGGCTTGGCTTCGAAGCGCTGCTGACCCTGCGGCTTACCACCACGGTCATTGCGTTCCGGCCGGTCCTTGCGCTCCCCGCGATCGTGACGATCGTTGTTGCGGTTGTTGCCACGGTCCGGACGGCCACCATCGCGCTTGCGCTCGCCGTCGCCGCTGCGATTGGCACTTGCACCGTCACGATTGTCGCGACGGCCTTCACCGCGACGCTCGCCCTGTTCGCGCGCTCCATCACCACGGCCCTGACCGCGATTGCCGGGACGACGGTTTTCGCCACGCTGATTTTCGTTGCGGCCACCCGGACGCCACAGAAGAACGGGCTTGGGCTCGGCGGCCTCAGCGCTTTCCGGCGCAGCCTCGGCTGCGACAACCTCTTCGCTGGCAGCCACCGGCGCCTCGACAGCTTCGCCTTCGACAGTAGCCGCCGTCTCGGACACCTGTTCTTCGGAAGCCGGCTCGTGTTCCTCGGTCTCGACGCTTTCCTCTTCAGCCGTCGCCGCTTCCGCGGCAGCCGGAGCAGAAGCACCGGCGTGGCTGGCGAGGAAGGCCTGTGCCTCTTCCGCCGTCACCTGATCGGCGCGGTAACCGAGGCCCTTGAGAATTTCTTCCATGTCATCAAGCGTCGCGCCGAGAATGGAAAGCATGGCGGTCGTCGTCGTGAAACGGCGACCGTCATAAGCGCCTTCCGGGCGCGGCTGCTGACCGGGTTTCCACTGCAGCAGCGGGCGGATGAGATCGGCCAGACGCTCGAGAATGTCGATACGCACGGCACGCTTTCCGAGGAAGCGGAAACCGGCGAGCTTGTAGAACATACGCTCGAAGCTGGCATCGGTGACGACCGAAGTACGGCCTGCGGCCAGCACCGGAATGAGATCGCCGTAACCCGGCTTTCCAAGGCCATCATTTTTCAAAGCCCAAAGCAGCGTCACAAGCTCCGCCGGAGCGGGCTTGAGAAGTGCGGGCAGGAAAACGTGATAGGCGCCGAAACGCACGCCATAACGGCGCATGGAGGCGCGCGCGTCCTGATCGAGGGACTTCACGTCCTCGGCGACGTCGCGGCGGAACAGCACGCCAAGATTTTCCACGAGCTGGAACGCCAGACCCTTTGCCAGGCCCTGAAGATCTTCTGCGCGGGAAATATCGTCCAGCGGCTTCAGCACGGTCGCAATCTGGTGATTGACGAAACGCTCGACGCGCGCCAGCGCGTGATCACGGGCATTGCCGTTCAGCTGTTCGTCGGCAAGCAGGATCACCCGCGGCTTCATGATGTTGTCGCCGGCCGAAAGCCGGGCAACCGGCTCGCCCAACCAGCGAACCAGACCATCGGAGCTCAAAGCGAGATCGCCGTTTCCACTGGCATGCAGACGCGCGGCGCGCGCCTCGTATTCGAGCGCGAGCGCTTTTTGCGCCGCAGCCTGCACGGCCTTCTGATCCGGCCCTTCCATTCCCGGCACCGGGGTGAACCGGAACCCGGCCAATTGGCCGACGTGATGTCCTTCTACGAAGACATCACCATTTACACTGATTTCAGCTTCAAGCATCGCATTCTCTCTCAGGCGCCTCATGAGCACAGATGTCCTGCGATCAACAAAGCGTTTCGTCAACCTTTCATGTAGCGCATCGGACAATCGATCCTCGATTTCCCGAGTCTTTTCTTGCCAGTGTGTCGGATCGGCAAGCCATCCTGGGCGGTTCGATACATAAGTCCATGTTCTGATCTGCGCAATCCTCGCAGACAAGGTATCGATCTCCCCATCCGTGCGATCGGCGCGACGCACCTGCTCGGCCATGAAATCCTCGTTCACCGCCCCGCGCTTGACGAGATCGAAATAGAGCGTGGAGATGAGGTCGGCATGCTGTGCGGGGGCGATGCGGCGATAATCGGGCAGCGCGCAGGCCTCCCAGAGTTTTTCCACCCGCACATCCGTCGTGGTCACGTCGATGATTTCAGGGTAACGCGACAGATATTCCAGCGCCTGCTGGTCGATGGCCGGCAGGGCGCGCGAAAGCCCCTGGATCGTCGGCGCGGCGTCAAGGCTCGCGCGCAGATTGGCGATGGAGGAAAAATCGAAATTTTTCGTCCGCCACTGCAGCACCTTCACCGCATCGAACTGATGGGTTTCGATCCGCTCGACCAATTCGTCATCGAACGGATCGACACGCCCCGTCACGCCAAACGTACCGTCGCGAAGATGGCGGCCAGCGCGGCCGGCGATCTGACCGATCTCGCCGGGATTGAGATTACGGAACTGATAACCGTCGAATTTGCGGTCCTGCGCAAAGGCGACATGGTCGACATCGAGGTTGAGTCCCATACCGATGGCGTCCGTAGCGACAAGATATTCGACGTCGCCCGACTGGTAGAGGCCTACCTGCGCATTGCGCGTGCGCGGCGAAAGCGCGCCCAGCACCACAGCCGCGCCGCCGCGCTGGCGGCGCACCAGTTCAGCGATGGCATAAACCTCATCGGCGGAAAAGGCGACGATCGCCGTGCGTTGCGGCAGGCGGGTGATCTTCTTCTGACCCGCATAAAAGAGTTGAGACAGGCGCGGCCGCTCGACCACGGTTATTCCCGGCAGCAGTTTTTCAAGGATAGGGCGCATCGTGCCCGCGCCGAGCAGCAGCGTTTCCTCCCGCCCGCGCAGATGCAGCACCCGGTCGGTGAAGATATGCCCGCGTTCGAGATCGCCCGCCAACTGCACCTCGTCTATCGCAACGAAGGCGGCCGTCGTCTCACGCGGCATGGCTTCCACCGTGCAGACGGAGTATTTGGCTTTGGGAGGCGCGATTTTTTCTTCGCCGGTAATCAGCGCCACATTCGGCGCACCCACTTTTTCAACTAGGCGGGTATAGACCTCCCGCGCCAGAAGACGCAGCGGCAGGCCAATGACACCGCTTCCATGCGCGACCATCCGCTCGATCGCGTAATGGGTCTTGCCGGTATTGGTGGGGCCGAGAACGGCCGTGACACCGCGGCCGCTCAGGATCATGGGGCGAAAATTCAACGTACTATCCGCGAATCGACTTCATCTGCTTGCTTTGCCGCCCGACATTGCTAATGGGCCGCAGGCCTCACACATGGCAACGCCCGCAGCCAAAGGCAATAGGCCTCACCCGCAAAGTGGCGCGGGGCGACCAGTCGACGGAATTTTCCTTTCAGATTCAGCCAGTTGAACAAACAAAAAGAATCCGGCAAAAATGAAATCGATTCGGCTGCGGAACAGTCTGCGAACGAATCGAATACGAATCGCTGACTCGATGGGATTCAGCTTTTGTTCTCCGCAATATCTGGTTGGTCAGAGCGCAGACCATACCAGATTGTGAATCCGGATAAGTCCTTGGCCGGATTCGGCTTTACGGCAAAGCCACCGGGCAGAAAATCCCGGAATCGGCTGTCAAGCGGCAATCCCGGAAAAACCGATCCGAAACATGCATGAGGGACTGGATCAGAGCGCCTCGCCGGCAAGCAGACGCGGCGCATTCGCATCCGTCGTGCCGGCCGCCTGACCGATGAAATAGGATTTGAGACCCGGCAAACGATCCACGACCCCGAGACCGAAATCGCGCATGATACGGATAGGGCCAATATCGTTGGAGAAAAGCCGGTTCAGCACATCCGTCGTCACGCCCATCCGCAACGTGTCGAAGCGCCGCCAGGACTGATAGCGCTCCAAAACGTTGAGTGAGCCGATATCGAGGCCGAGCCGGTCGGCCTCGACCACGGTTTCGGCGAGAGCCGCCACGTCCTTGAAGCCGAGATTGAGGCCCTGCCCGGAAATCGGGTGAATGCCGTGCGCCGCATCGCCCGCAAGCGCGAAACGCGGCGCAACGAAAGAACGCGCCAGCGTCAGCCCCAATGGGAAAGCGCGGCGGGGGCCGACCGGACGAAGAGGACCGAGCTTGTGACCGAACCGGCGTTCCAGCTCTTCCTCGAACACCAGGTCGTCGGAAGCCACCAGCCTGTCGGCATCGGCCGTGCGTTCGGTCCAGACGAGCGAAGAGCGGTTTCCCTTCAGCGGCAGGATGGCGAAGGGCCCCGATGGCAGGAAATGCTCCTCGGCGCAGCCCTCATGCGGCCGCTCATGCTCAACGGTCGTCACGATACCGGACTGATCGTAAGCCCAGTGCACGGTCTTGATTCCGGCCATGTCCCTGAGCGCGGAGCGAACGCCGTCACAGGCAATCAGCAATCGCGCTTCGAGCGTCGATCCGTCGGAGAGGCGAATGGCCGTCGATTGCGGACCCGCGGTAAAATCGGAAACACTGACACTGTGACGGATTTTTATGTCAAGACGCTCGCAAAGGCCTCGCAATGCGCCCACAAGAGCAACGTTCGGAACCATATGGGCAAACGGCCTGCCTTCTTCCACGGCGCCGTCGAAAGTCAGGAACACGGGACGCACCGGATCGGCGGTCTTCGAATCGGTGACGATCATCTTGTGTATTGGCTGGGCTTCCGGCTCGATCTCGTTCCATATGCCGAAAACATCGAGCATCCGGGTGGCCGCTGCTATGATGGCGGATGCACGAACGTCCTTTGCCCAGACATCCTCGGGAGCGGCCTCAACCACCTGCACATCGAGATGCCGGGCCGCCTGCTTGATTGCGACAGCAACGGAAAGACCGACATATCCGCCGCCTGCCACCACTACGTCCAGCATCGCGCTTCTCCTCAAATCTTGTGCACGCATCATCCGGGCACTATAGACCATGTGACGTATTCCTACAGCCGGAGCAGGCCGAAAAAATGTCGCATCCCTCGCAAACGTCAGATCCGATGGCCAATCTCATCGCCACACTCGATCTTGAGAAGCTGGAAGAGAACCTGTTCCGGGGCGAAAGCCCGCAGATCGGCTGGCAGCGGGTTTTCGGCGGCCAGGTCATCGCGCAGGCACTGATTGCCGCGCAAAGGACCGTGGATGACGACCGTTTCGTGCATTCGCTGCATGCCTATTTCATGCGTCCCGGCGATCCGCTGGTGCCTATCGTCTACCAAGTGGAACGCATCCGCGACGGCGCGAGCTTCTGCACACGCCGCGTGGTCGCCATTCAGCATGGCAAAGCCATTTTTTCCATGTCGGCCTCGTTTCAGATTTTCGAGGATGGTTTCGACCATCAGATCAAAATGCCTGACGTGACGCCGCCCGAAAAACTGATGAGCGAAGAGCAGATGCAGGCGGCCTTTCTTGCCAAGGCACCCGCTTCTATCCGCAAATACTGGAGCAACAAGCGGCCGATAGAGATACGGCCGGTTTCCCTGACCCACTATATTTCCAAGGAAAAACTCGAGCCGCAACAGGATATCTGGGTTCGCGCCGTCGGTGATGTGCCGGATGATCCGCGTCTGCAGTCGGCCATTCTCGCTTATCTCTCAGATATGACCCTACTCGACACCTCGCTCTACGCCCATGGAACAACGATCTTCGATCCCTCCATTCAGGTGGCTAGCATCGATCACGCCATGTGGTTCCATCGCCCCTGCCGTCTAGACGACTGGCTGCTTTACACACAGGATAGCCCCAGCGCTTCCGGCGCACGCGGTTTGACCCGTGGCAATATTTTCACCAGACAGGGTGAACTGGTCGCCTCGGTGGCGCAGGAGGGTTTGATCCGCAAAAGGGCAAATGATTAAATAATGTGCTTTTTTCTAAAATCGCACATTTAATAGACGCAAATTTTGGCGACAAATGCTCCTTTTTCAGACGTCTTTCATATAAGTTTTATATTTCAATAGGTTAGATACACACTCAAAACTGGCACGCCCTTTGAATGTATGTCCGCAGTCGCTGTTACTGATCTGCCAGCGGCAGGAGAGTCGGCTCCGTGCCGAGGACAAAACAAAGGATGGGAAACCAGATGAAAATTGTGATGGCCATTATCAAGCCGTTCAAGCTGGATGAAGTGCGCGAAGCGCTCACCGGCGTCGGCATCCAGGGCCTGACCGTGACCGAGGTAAAGGGTTACGGACGCCAGAAGGGGCATACCGAGATTTATCGCGGCACGGAATATGCGGTGAGCTTCCTTCCCAAGCTGAAGATCGAGATCGCAGTTCCATCCGACGTCGTCGACAAGGCCGTTGAGGCGATCGCATCTGCGGCAAAGACCGGGCAGATCGGTGACGGCAAGATCTTCGTTTACTCTATCGAACAGGCCGTGCGCATCCGTACCGGCGAAACCAACACAGAAGCGCTTTGAAGCACGGCTGACAGGGGAGTTTTCTAGCTATGCAACTCAACAAGTTTTCAACGCTCGGCAAGCTGGGCGCCGCAGCGGCGGCCCTGATGGCTCCGGCCATCGCCTTCGCCCAGGACGCCGCGCCGGCAGCAGCCGCAGCGCCCGTTCCGGAAAAAGCCGACACCGCATTCATGTATGTCGCGACGATCCTCGTGCTTTTCATGATCATTCCGGGTCTGGCCCTGTTTTACGGCGGTCTCGTCCGCACCAAGAACATGCTCTCCGTTCTCATGCAGTGCACGGTTGTCGGCGCAGTCATGATGCTCGTCTGGGTCATCTACGGTTACTCCTTCGCCTTTGGCGGCGGCACCGGCCCCTATTTCGGCGGCTTCGGCAAGCTGTTCCTGTCGGGCGTTTCGCTTGACAGCACGTCTGCGACCTTTTCCGAAGGCGTGGTGATCTACGAATACACCTTCATCGCCTTCCAGATGACCTTTGCGGCCATCACGCCGGCGCTGATCGTCGGCGCCTTTGCAGAGCGCGTGAAGTTCTCCGCCGTCATTCTGTTCACCATCCTGTGGGCCACCTTCGTTTATTTCCCGATCGCTCACATGGTCTGGGACGCAAACGGCCTGATCTTCGGCATGGGTGCTCTCGACTTCGCCGGCGGCACCGTCGTTCACATCAATGCCGGTATCGCAGGCCTGATCGGCGCGATCATGGTCGGCAAGCGCACCGGCTTCGGCAAGGACATGATGGCCCCTCACTCCATGACGCTCACTCTCGTCGGTGCAGCCATGCTGTGGTTCGGCTGGTTCGGCTTCAACGCCGGTTCCAACCTCGAAGCATCGGGCGGTGCGGTTCTCGCAACCATGAACACCTTCCTCGCAACTGCGGCCGCCATCGTTTCCTGGTCGCTGGTTGAAAGCTTCACCCGCGGCAAGGCCTCCATGCTTGGCGCCGCCTCGGGCATGATCGCCGGCCTCGTCGCCGTCACCCCCGCCGCCGGCTCCGTCGGCCCGATGGGCGCCATCGTTCTCGGCCTCATCGTCTCACCGATCTGCTACTTCTTCGTCTCCGTGGTGAAGAACAAGTTCGGTTATGACGACACTGCCGACGTCTTCGGCGTCCACGGCATTGGCGGCATCATCGGCGCTCTCGGCACCGGCATCTTCACCTCACCGCTGCTTGGCGGCACGGGCAAGGAAGATTTCTCCATCGCCTCGCAGGTCTGGACGCAGTTCGTCGCCGTCGCCATCACCATCGTCTGGTGCGCCATCGTCTCCGCGATCCTCTACAAAATCGTCGACGTGATCGTCGGTCTGCGGGTTCCGGTCGAAGCTGAACGCGAAGGTCTCGACCTCGCAACCCACGGCGAAGCCGCCTATCATTCCTGATATCCGGGAAAAGGGGTTCTCCATCCCCTCTCCCAAAAGAAGGCCCGCTCCGGCGGGCCTTTTTCTTTGCCATAAATCCGAAGCGCTTCAAAAAACCGCATGGTTAACACGACATTAACCAGCAAGCGGTTAGTTTTCCCTGTCAATCCGGGATCAGGTCTCTTGCCGGATCTTGCCGAAACCACAAAACAACGGGTTCAGGGACATGGGCAGAATGCATTCTCCGACATTCGATGGTCGTCACACGCGCTTCGTGTTGACGGCGTTTTTCGTACGTCAGATCATGGCTCTCGCCGGTTTCGCTCTGCTGGCCACGATTGCACTGGGCATCGCAGCGCTCGCGACATGGAATGTCGCGGATCCGAGCCTTTCCTATGCGACAGGAAACCAGCCCACCAATCTTCTGGGCTATGGCGGTGCGATTTTCGCCGATATCGTGATGCAGTTCCTCGGGCTTTCTGCAATCATCTCCCTCCTGCCCGTCATCGCCTGGGCGATCGCGCTGATCGCCGGCCACAAATTCCACCGCATACCCGCGCGCCTCGTAGCCTGGGTCGCAGGCACCATCGTCTGCGCCGCCTCGCTCGGCTGTTTTCCGGCCCCCGTGACATGGCCGCTGCCGAACGGCATCGGCGGCGTGATCGGAGACATGATCCTGCGTTTTCCCGCCCTTTTCATCGGTGCTTACCCCACCGGCACGATCGCCACGGTACTGGGTGTCATATTTGCGGCGCCTGCCGCATGGCTGATGCTTTTTGCCGCCGGTGTCGTTGGCGGTCTGGATGACGAGCTGGAACGCGAAGAAGCGGCTCCCGTCGCCACCAGCAAGGCCCGCGCAGCCCGTGAGGCCGAGGAGGATGATGAAGACGACGGCGAGGGGTTCTTTGCCAATATGCTCGCCTTCGGCGCGCTGGCGCATTACTGGTATATCACCCAGGCGCGCTTCCGCCGCCTGTTCGGTTTGAAGTCTAAATCCCTGCACGATGAATTCGAGCATCCTTATGACTTCAACGAATATGAATTCGGCACGCTGAACGAACCCTCACGCCTCAAGACCGCGATCAACCGCCTCGACCAGCGCGCGGAACCGTCTTTCGAAGAACGCGCCGCATCGCGTCGCCAGATGTCACCTCCCTCCATCGCGCTCGATCATGACGAGGACATGGATGACGAATCACGCTTCGACGCGGATGGACGCCGGCTGCCGGACGGCATTCTCTCCGACGACGAAACCGACCAGAAATTCACCGCCAGACAGGCGCCTGGTCGCGGGCAGACCAGAATAACCGCCCCTTCCGCACGCCCGAAACCCAGCGAACGCGTGGCGCGCGAAGCCCAAGCCTCCTTCATCGCCGCCGACGGCTTCCAGCTCCCCACCGTCCATCTTCTGGCAGAGCCTAAGAACGTCGTTCGCGACAATATGTTGAGCGAGGAAGTGCTGGAACAGAACGCCCGCCTTCTGGAAGGCGTTCTCGAGGATTTCGGCGTCAAGGGAGAAATCATTCATGTCCGCCCCGGTCCGGTCGTCACGCTCTACGAACTGGAACCGGCACCCGGCATCAAGTCCTCGCGCGTCATCGGCCTTGCCGATGACATCGCCCGCTCCATGAGCGCGATTGCCGCCCGTGTCGCCGTCGTTCCCGGCCGCAACGCCATCGGCATCGAACTGCCGAACCAGACACGCGAAACCGTCTTCCTGCGGGAACTGATCGGCAGCCGCGATTTCGAAAACAGCAAGGCCAAACTCGCCATGGCGCTCGGCAAGACCATCGGCGGTGAACCCGTCATCGCCGATCTTGCCAAGATGCCGCATCTGCTCGTCGCCGGCACCACCGGCTCGGGCAAGTCGGTCGCCATCAACACCATGATCCTGTCGCTGCTTTACCGCATGTCGCCGGAACAGTGCCGCCTGATCATGATCGACCCGAAAATGCTCGAACTGTCGATCTATGACGGCATTCCGCATCTGCTCTCTCCCGTCGTTACCGATCCGAAAAAGGCCGTCGTGGCGCTGAAATGGACAGTGCGCGAGATGGAAGAGCGCTACAAGAAGATGTCGAAGATCGGCGTGCGCAATATCGACGGCTTCAACAGCCGCGTGCAGCAGGCGCTCGACAAGGGCGAAATCCTCACTCGCACGGTGCAGACCGGCTTCGACCGCCAGACCGGCGAGGCGATATACGAGACGGAAGAATTCGATCTGAAGCCCCTGCCTTACATCGTCGTCATCATCGACGAAATGGCCGACCTTATGATGGTCGCCGGCAAGGACATCGAAGGCGCGGTGCAGCGCCTGGCGCAAATGGCGCGCGCCGCCGGCATCCATGTCATTATGGCAACCCAGCGCCCCTCCGTCGACGTCATCACCGGCACGATCAAGGCCAACTTCCCGACCCGAATCTCCTTCCAGGTCACGTCGAAGATCGACAGCCGCACAATCCTCGGAGAGCAGGGCGCCGAACAGCTGCTCGGCATGGGTGACATGCTCTATATGGCAGGCGGCGGGCGCATCCAGCGCGTACACGGTCCCTTCGTTTCCGACAACGAGGTGGAAGAGATCGTCGCCTATCTGAAGACGCAAGGCGCACCGGAATATCTGGAAGCGATTACCGAGGAAGATGACGAGGAAGGCAATGGCGGCGGCCCGGCCGGTGCCGGCAATTTCTCCGATTCCGAAGACCCATACGATCAGGCCGTGGCCGTCGTGCTTCGAGATGGCAAAGCCTCCACCTCCTACGTGCAGCGGCGCCTCGGCATCGGTTACAACCGCGCCGCCTCGCTGATTGAGCGCATGGAGCAGGAAGGCATCATCGGCCCCGCCAACCACGCCGGAAAACGCGAGATCCTCGTGCCGACGGAAGCAGACATCATCGAGCGGTAACGTCCGCAACCAAGCGGGGCGAAGAAGCGTTATTACACGCTTTCAACGTCATGAAGCCGCCGCCTTTTATGGGGACAATCGCTGCGATGAAGGAGAATAGAATGAACGACCTCACCACCGGCGAAACGGCCAACGCAGACACACCGCAAAACGGCGTGACGCGTCGTGGCGTCCTGACGGCATTTTCCATGGCCGCAATCATGGCCAGCCTGTCTCCGCTTGACGCTTTCGCCCAGGCGGCCGGCAATACCGCGACAGCGCAGAAAATCGCCAATCACTTCTCGTCGGTCAAAACCATGATGGGGGAATTCGTCCAGTTCGGCCCGCGCGGGGAACAGACCGGCGGAAAATTCTACATCGAACGCCCCGGCAAACTCCGCTTCAATTATGAAGACCCCTCGCCCATGCGTGTCATCTCCGACGGCAAGAATGTCGTCATCGGCAATATGAAGCTGAAGACGTGGGACCTTTATCCGCTTTCCAAAACGCCCCTCAGCCTGCTTCTTTCCGACAAGATCGATCTCAGTAACCAGAAGGTTCGGAACGTGAAGGAAGAATCCGACCTGACCACCATCGTACTGGGCGACAAGAGCGTCTTCGGTGATTCCACTATTACCCTGATGTTCGATCCGAAGACCTTCGATCTGAGGCAATGGACCACGACCGATGCCCAGAACAAGGACACGACCGTCATGATCTTCAACGTCCAGACCGGCGTGAACCTTGATGAGCGTGTCTTCAGCATCAATTACGAGGAAGTCCGCAGAGGCGGCTGACACATAAAAGCCGGTGGAAATTTTTCGAGAGGCGGCCCTGCGGTCGCCTTTTTCATTTTACCGCTAAAATACATTCCCGTTTTCGTCACGATGTTATAAGCCTGCGCCCCGGAAACTTGTCCCCGAACCGTGCGGTTTGCGGCAATAAAAGCGGAGCGGATGCATGTCGTTTTCGATAACCACCTGGAACATCAACTCGGTCAGGCTCAGAATGCCGATCGTTGAGCAGTTTCTGGTACGCTACAAACCGGACATTCTCTGCCTGCAGGAAACGAAATGCCCGAATGGCGAGTTTCCGATGAAGCCGCTGAAGGCGCTCGGTTATGAGCATGTCATCATCCATGGCCAGAAGGGCTATCACGGTGTCGCCATCGCCTCGAGGATCCCGCTGACCGAAGATCACCGACAGGACTATTGCGGTATCGGCGACGCACGCCACATTTCCGCAATTTTTGAGGTCGGATCGCGTCGCGTGCGGCTGCATAATTTCTACGTTCCTGCTGGCGGCGACGAGCCGGATCGGTCGATCAACCCGAAATTCGGCCACAAGCTCGATTTCATCGAGGAAATGAAGGCACTGCGCGCCGATGGCGTGCCCGGCACCTCCTCCATTCTCGTCGGCGACCTCAACATCGCGCCGCTCGAAAATGACGTCTGGTCGCACAAGCAGCTTTTGAAGATCGTCAGCCATACACCCGTCGAAACCGAAGGCATGCTGGATATCATGAGGAAGGGCAACTGGCTCGATCTGATGCGCCTGAATGTGCCGGAGACGGAAAAGATCTATACGTGGTGGAGCTACCGCGCCAAGGATTGGGAAGCTGCCGACCGCGGTCGCCGTCTCGACCATATCTGGTCCTCACAGGATCTCGGTTCCTCGCTTGAAAAAATCGAGATATTGCGTGAAGCCCGTGGCTGGAACCGACCATCGGACCACGTCCCCGTCACGGCCCATTTCCGCTTCTGAACGATAGAGTTTGCGTCACACGAAGCGGTTCTGCAAACGGGCCGCACCCGCCGCCAGCGCCGCGATATTGTCGCGAATGCGCGCCGACACGATATCGGCAACCTCCGGAAACTCCTCCACCAGCCGGTGAAAGAGGATGCGCGTTATCCGGATGACTTCGGAATCTTCCACTGCAATGGCGGTGAACTTCCTTTCACAGAGGGTAAAAAGCGCCAACTCCGAAAGCAACGCACCCTTGCCAGGCGTCGCCTGCAACAGGGGTTTGCCATCTCTTCCAGCCGTGAAAAGTTCGAAATGACCCGATGTCACGGCAAAGGCGCATTCTGCCGGCGAATGTTCCCGGAACAATGTCTGCCCTGCCGACACCCGGCGGCGTTCCGCACCGAAGGCGATGAGCCGCAACTGATCGTCACTGAACCCAGCAAATAACGGCACTTGCCCCAGCAGAATAATATCGTCCGTCAAGGCCATGTCGATCACTACTCCGGAAAGCTGCCTGCATCACTATAGCGGTTTTCCAATATCGGTCCTCAAAATACAAGACGTTGAAACGCCACGCATCTTTTCAGAAGGCGCGGCGTGAGTTTTGCAGCGATGACAGAGCCTCGTCTCAGGGAACGATCTTGTAACCACCGTTCTCGGTCACCAGGATTTCGGCGTTGGAGGGATCCCGTTCGATCTTCTGGCGCAGACGATAGACATGCGTTTCGAGCGTATGCGTCGTCACACCGGAATTGTAACCCCAGACCTCTTCCAGCAGCACATCGCGCGTTACCACCGTGCTGCCGGCGCGGTAGAGATAACGGATGATGGCCGCTTCCTTTTCCGTCAGACGAATTTTCTTGCCGTCTTCAGTCGTCAGCAGCTTCTGGCTAGGCTTGAACTGATAGGGACCGACGGTGAAAACCGCGTCCTCGCTCTGTTCATACTGGCGCAGTTGGGCCCGGATGCGCGCAAGCAGCACGGCGAAGCGGAACGGCTTCGTCACGTAATCATTGGCGCCTGCTTCCAGCCCGAGAATCGTATCGGAATCGGTGTCGTGCCCGGTGAGCATGATGATCGGTGCCTTGAAGCCGCCCTTGCGCAACAGCTTTACCGCCTCGCGGCCGTCCATGTCCGGAAGGCCGACATCCATGATCAAAAGATCGACCTGGGCGGTCTTGGCGGTCTGAATGGCCTGTGCGGCATTGGCGCCGTTGAGCAGCGAGAATTCCTCATAGGGAGACAATTGCTCGGTCAGCGTCTCCCGAAGATCGTCGTCGTCGTCCACCAGAAGGATAGTGCGAGCCGTCATTCGGATTCTCAGCCTTTCTTACTTTAGCGCATCGGCCCAAAAATCAGGCTCGATTTTCGAGAAGCACGATACGTAGTTTAAAAGAGTTAGAGCGTCGCTTACGCATCCCAAAAGAGGCCCGGCGCTCTAATTATCAGCCAATTCAGCGGTTTGCCGATGAAAGGTCAACCCATTGCCATGATATAACGAAGTGCTATGACTTCACGTTAAATAACCTGCAAAGCAAAATCTCGTGAAAAACATGAGCACACAGCCCGTAAGACAACGTAAACGCGCATCGACGCTCATGGTTCGGCCAGCTCCCTCGAAAATCAGTCGCGCCATAGTCCAACTCGGGCACCTCAACTTTCCCGCAGCGATCGGCCGCAACGGCCGCACCGCATTGAAACGCGAAGGAGATGGAAAGTCTCCCATCTCCACCATCGGCCTGATGCACGGGTTTTACCGCGGCGACCGCCTTACCGGCATCGTCACGGCATTGCCGATGCAGCGAACACGCAAGTCCATGCTGTGGTGCGACGAGCCCCGCAGCCCGAATTACAACCGGCTGGTTAACGCGCCCTTCGCCCCGAGCCATGAAGAGATGATGCGAAACGACAGCCTCTACGACGTCTGCCTGGTACTCGACTGGAACATCACCTCGAGAAGCCGCAACCGCGGCTCGGCGATCTTCATGCATCTTATCAGACCGGGATATGAGCCGACCGCAGGCTGTGTCGCCCTCCATACCCGTGATATGCGGCGCATCCTGCCGCATCTGCGCAAAGGCACGAAAATCCGCATCCTGTGAATTTCAGACCGCAACCGGGCAACAAAAAACCCGCCATCAAGGCGGGTTTTTTTAGAGGGAAAAAGCCGGTTATTAAGCGGCTTCGTCCTGAGAATCGTCCTCTTCGACGGTCTTGCCGCGCTTGGGGCCCTTGGCAAGGTTGACTTCCACCAGGCGAACAGCCTCGGTTTCAGACATCTTGTTGACGGCGGCGATTTCGCGCGCCATGCGGTCGAGAGCAGCTTCATAAAGCTGACGCTCGGAATAAGACTGCTCCGGCTGGTTTTCCGCACGATAGAGATCGCGCACGACTTCCGCAATCGCGATGAGATCGCCGGAATTGATCTTTGCATCATATTCCTGCGCGCGGCGCGACCACATGGTCCGCTTCACACGCGCCTTGCCCTGCACCACTTTCAGCGCCCGCTCGACAAAATCGCCTTCGGAAAGCTTGCGCATGCCGATGCTGACGGCTTTGGCGACAGGAACTTTAAGACGCATCTTGTCTTTTTCGAAATCAATGACAAAAAGCTCAAGCTTCATGCCGGCGACTTCTTGTTCCTCGATGGCAGAAATGGTACCGACACCATGAGCGGGATACACAATCGCTTCACCGGTCTTGAAACCGTGATGTGCTGGAGATTTCTTCTGCTGGGTCGTCATTCGTTCTAAAAACTCCCTGTTACATACCCGGGGATGCCGGGGTTGGGTCGGTCAGGCCCTGATGAGACGGGGGAACCGTCAGGTGACTCCGCACTGGTCCAGCCGTGCACGCAAAAACACACCTTCCCGTCTTGCGGGGTTCGATAACGTAAACGCTCGATATGTCACGGAAACCGCGTGCAAAAGAGGTGTTGCTTTCGTGGTGTTTTTGGGCACACAAATGCCACGCTGTGGATCAGTGTCGTTGGTGTACCACAAAAATAGGTGCAAATCAATAATTTGCTTCAACCGTGGCCGCAACATCACATGGCGGCCCGAGAACCGCCTAAAAATTAGCCGCAAAAATACTGTCGTCTGCTTCTAAACCGAGCCTTACGACAAAAGAAGCAAAAAAATTTCACTTACCGGGTGAAGAAACACGATAGCCTCTTAAACTCTTCGTAATTCCACGCCAATATCCGATTCGACTGAAAAGGCAAAATCCGCAAATTGGCGATGCTTTTTTATATTAAAGTGTGATTTTTGGAGGAATCCACGTCAAATGGGCTACAGAAACAATCCAAAACGCGAAAAACAGATCGAAAAAGCGCGCCAGCAGGCAATTGCCGAAAATGTCCAATTTCTTGATCCGGGTATTCTTTATGGAAGGGCAAGTACCGACGATATAGAATATTATTCCGCAGAGATGCTGGCTGCGAGCGCCGCTCACAGTTTCGAGGCGCTTTCACACTGGACCGGAGACGCTCCTCATATCAGCATTTCCCAGGTGGAGGGCGTTTCACCGCGGGATATTCCGGTAACGGTCCTGACCATTATCGGCCGCAATATGCCTTTCCTGTACGATTCTGTCATGGGCGAGGTCACCAGCACCTATCGCGGTCTTTACCTCGCGGTGCACCCGATCCTGGTGCCCGACGAAAGCGCGCAGGCGGGCTATCGTCTTGCGGAACCCGAGGATGATCCCGCTGAAAACGTCAGCCTCATCCAGCTGCATATCGCCCCACTCACACCGCAGGCCGCAGCGGCGCTGGAAGAACGGCTGCGTTTCGTGCTGACGCAAGTCCAGTTTGCCTATCGCGACTGGCGGCCGATGCTGGCGAAACTCGATGAGGCGCTGGATGAATTGTCCAAGCGCGGTTCGTCACGGCGCAAGACCGAGCGTGCGGAAGCCGTCGAGTTCCTCAACTGGCTTCGCAACGACAATTTCACCTTTCTCGGCATGCGTGACTACACTTATTCCGGCAAGGGAAAGAACGCGAAGATCGAGCGCGGTGACGGCATCGGTCTCGGCAGCCTCAGCGATCCGGATGTACGCGTGCTGCGCCTCGGCAAGAACGCCGTGACGACGACGCCAGAAATCCTCGCCTTCCTCGACGGCCCGGATTTCCTCATCGTCACCAAGGCCAACGTGAAGTCCATCGTGCATCGTCGCGCCTATATGGACTATATCGGCATCAAGCGCTTCGACGAGGACGGCAATGTCATCGGCGAACTGCGCATCGTCGGCCTCTTCACCGCCACCGCCTATACGCGCTCGGTCAAGCAGATACCGCTGCTGCGCGCCAAGGTCGCGGAAGTCGAGCGGCATTTCGGCTTCGACCCGAACAGCCACTCCGGCCGCATCCTGCAGAATACGCTCGAGGCCTATCCGCGTGACGATCTCTTCCAGATCGAGACCGATCTTCTGATCCGCTTCGTCGAGCAGATCATGGAACTGAGCGACCGGCCGCGCGTGCGCGTGCTTGCGCGTATCGACCGTTTCGACCGTTTCGTTTCCGCCATCATCTTCGTTCCGCGCGAGGAGTATAATTCCTATGTACGCGAGAAGATCGGGGACTATCTGAGCAGGGTCTATGACGGGCATATTTCCGCCTATTACCCCGCCTTCCCTGAAGGCGCCGTCGCCCGCGTCCACTTCATCGTCGGCCGCACGGAAGGCAAGACGCCGCGCATCGCCCAGGACAAGCTCGAAGACGCCGTCAGCGACATTGCAGCGCGCTGGATAGACCATTTCGTCGCCCTCTCCGAGCCGGGCGCACCGGTGCTGGAGGTCGATCAGGCCTATCAGGAAGCCTACACGCCGGAAGAAGCGATCGGTGACATGCCGGATATTCTGGGCGCCGCAAAGGGCGAACCGGTCCGCATCGAATTTTACCAGCAAGAAGGTCAATCGGCGGAAACGCTGTCGCTGAAGATTTTCCACCGCGACGGCCATCTGCCGCTTTCGCGCCGCGTGCCTTTGCTCGAAAATCTCGGTTTCAACGTCATCAGTGAGCGCACCTTCGATATCGGCGTTGTTTCGGACGGCAACAAGCGTGACATCGTGCTGCACGACATGGAACTGTCCGTCGCCAAGGGGACGACGCTCGATCTGGCGCATTATGGAGAGAAACTCGAAGAAGCGTTCCTAGCCGCCTTCTCCGGCAAGGTCGACAATGACAACTTCAACCGCCTGATCCTCGCCTGCGGCCTGACCGTGCGCGAAGTCTCCGTGCTGCGCGCCTATGCGCGTTATCTCCGCCAGACCGGCATCGTCTATTCACAGGAGCATATTTCCGAAACGCTCTATAAGTATCCGGCGATTTCCCGCAATATTTTCGCGCTGTTCAAGGCCGGCTTCGATCCGTCCGTCGACGAAAAGAAACGGCTGAAGAAACTCGCCGAAATACACAAGGCAATCGAAGCGGCGTTGAGCGGCGTTCCCAATCTCGATGAGGACCGCACGCTCAGGCGTTACGTCAACGCCATCGATGCGACGCTGCGCACCAATTACTTCCAGAAAAATGCCGATGGCACGCCGCGTGACCTGTTGGCATTCAAGTTCGATCCCAAGCATCTGGACGGCCTGCCCGACCCACGGCCTTTCCGCGAAATCTTCGTCTACGGAACAGAAGTCGAAGGCGTGCATCTGCGTTTCGGCAAGGTCGCGCGCGGCGGTCTGCGCTGGTCGGATCGCGGTCAGGATTACCGCACGGAAGTGCTCGGTCTCGTCAAGGCGCAACAGGTCAAGAATGCGGTGATCGTTCCGGTCGGCGCCAAGGGCGGCTTCTTCCCGAAGAACCTGCCGGCCGGCGGCTCCCGCGACGAAGTCTTCAATGCCGGCCGCGAGGCCTACAAGACCTATATCCGCACCCTGCTGTCCATCACCGACAATATCGTCGACGATGCTATCGTGCCGCCAGCCGACACGCTGCGCCTCGACGGTGACGACCCCTATTTCGTCGTCGCCGCCGACAAGGGAACGGCGACCTTCTCCGATACGGCGAACGGTCTTGCCCATGAGGCCGGTTTCTGGCTGGACGACGCCTTCGCATCGGGCGGTTCGGCCGGTTACGACCACAAGAAGATGGGTATTACCGCCCGGGGCGCCTGGGAAACGGTAAAGCGCCATTTCCGCGAAATGGATACCGACATCCAGACCACGCCCTTCACCGTGGCCGGCGTTGGCGACATGTCCGGCGACGTTTTCGGCAACGGCATGCTGCTGTCGGAAAAGATCAGGCTGATCGCGGCCTTCGATCACCGCGATATCTTCATCGATCCCGACCCGGATACCGACAGATCCTTTACTGAGCGCAAGCGGCTTTTCGAACTGCCGCGTTCCAGCTGGCAGGATTATGACCGTTCGGCCCTCTCGGTCGGCGCGATGATCATCTCGCGAGCCGAAAAATCGGTGACACTGACGCCGGAAGCCGTGGCCGCCATCGGCCTCGACAAATCAGTCGCCACACCCTTCGAGATCATGACCGCCATCCTGAAAGCGCCAACCGATCTTCTGTGGTTCGGCGGCATCGGCACCTACATCAAGGCGGCCGTGGAAACCAATGCCGAGGTGGGTGACAGGGCGAACGACCCCATCCGCGTCAACGCAACTGAGCTGCGCGCCAAGGTCATAGGAGAAGGCGCCAATCTCGGCATCACCCAGAAGGGGCGCATCGCCTATGCGCTTTCGGGCGGGCGATGCAATTCCGACGCGATCGACAATTCGGCCGGCGTGAACTCCTCAGACGTCGAGGTCAACATCAAGATCGCGCTTGCCTCCGCCGTTAACAGCGGTCGCCTGACGATGCCGAAACGCAACCAGCTTCTCGCCTCCATGACGCCGGAGGTGGCGCAGCTGGTGCTGCGCAACAACTACCTGCAATCGCTGGCGATTTCACTGACGGAGCGGCTGGGGCTCGCCAACCGCGAAGAACTCGGCCGCCTGATGAGCGCGCTGGAGGCGACCGGACAACTGAACCGCAAGGTCGAGACCCTGCCGGACAATGCCGAATTCAGCGAAAGATACGCCACCGGCAAACCGCTGACCCGGCCGGAAATTGGCGTGCTCCTCTCCTATGCCAAGCTCACTTTGTTCGATGCATTGGTGGCAAGCCCGCTTCCGGACGAACCCTATCTCCAGCATCTGCTGGTCGATTATTTCCCGGCCAAGATGCAGAAGAATTATGCGGACGACATCAAGGCGCATCGTCTGCATCGCGAAATCGTCGCGACCGCGCTCGCCAATGCCGTCGTCAATCGCGGCGGCCCGGGCTTTGTGCAGAAACTTGCCGATGCGAGCGGCCTTCTGGCGGCCGACGTCGTCAAGGCGGCGGTGATCGTCGAGGATGGTTTCGGTCTCAAACGCCTGTGGAGCGAAGTGGACGCGCTGGACGGCAAGGTCGGAGGGGAAGTCCAGAACGGGCTTTATGCCATGATCACGCGCATTTTCTCCGACGCGAGCAGGCTTTACCTGCAAACCGGGAGCGCAGGTGCGGCCGCGGGTGACATGGCGACCGAAATCGAGCGACTGAAAACCGCAATCAAGACGCTGTCGCCGGCAGCGGCGAAGTATCGCCGCGAACTTGGCGTGACGGAAATCGATGGCGTTCCTTCCGGTCTTCTGGAGGAACTCGATACGCTTTCCCTGCTCGTCTATGTGCCAGAGATCATGCGCATCGCCGAAAGCGCTGGCACAACGCTCGCCCGCGCTGCCGAAAGCTATGCCACCGTCTCCTCGACCTTCCGTGTCGCGCGCCTCTTGGATGCAAGTCAGCGCATCACCCCGGCGGATCATTATGAGAGCCTGGCTCTCCTGCGCAGCCAGGACCAGATTTCCTCGTCGCGACGCCGGATTGTTATCTCCGCACTAACAGAATATGCCAAGGAGAAGGATCCGGTCCAGGCCTGGTATGCGGCGGACCGCGTGCGGGTCAACCGCATCGTCTCCGAACTCGGCGCACTCAGCGACAGCGGTGATACCAACCTTGCCCGTCTGACGGTCGCGGCCGGGCTGCTTGGCGATATCGTTCAGGCACGCTGATCGGCAGCCTCAAAAAACGCCATCCGGGTCCTCCCGGATGGCGCCAGACAAGACGGATGCACCCGCATCGCGCATTTTATTTCCCGATTTTCCGATAGGACGATGAATGACTGTCCCTTCCCCAAATGCGGAAACAGTGGTTGCCAAACGCGGCATCTGGGGCTGGGTGATGTTCGACTGGGCGGCGCAGCCGTTTTTCACGGTCGTCACAACCTTCGTTTTCGGGCCTTATTTCGTCGCACGGCTTACCGATGATCCGATTTCGGCGCAGGCGACATGGAGCAACATGGCGACGGTGTCGTCGATCATCATCGCCCTCTTCTCCCCCATTCTCGGCTCCATCGCCGACCAGTCCGGCGCACGCAAGCCCTGGATCGCCTTTTTTGCCGTCATCAAGATTGTCAGTCTCTTTTTCCTCTGGTTTGCCGCGCCCGGTTCGCCGCTCATCCTTCCAATCGTCTGTATGATCCTCGCTTCCATCGCAGCGGAATTTTCCATCGTCTTCAACGATTCCATGATGCCGCGCCTGACCAACCCGCAAAATGTCGGGCGCATTTCCAATCTCGCCTGGGGACTTGGTTATCTCGGCGGTATGGTGGTGCTGATTGCCGTGGTGACGCTTCTCGCCGCCAATCCACAGACCGGCGTGACCATCGCCGGTATCAAGCCCCTTTTCGGCCTCGATCCTGCAACCGGCGAGGACGCCAGAATAACCGGCCCGCTCGCCGCACTCTGGTATCTCATTTTCATTCTACCGATGTTTCTTCTCACTCCCGATGCTGAAAAAGGTCTGCCCTTTGCCGCCGCAATCCGCTCGGGATTGGGGGAACTGAAGATCACGCTGCGCGAACTGCGATACCGCCCGATGCTGTTGCGGTTTTTGATTGCGCGCATGCTCTATCAGGATGGCGTCAATGGCGTTCTTATTCTGGGCGGGGCCTTCGCCGCCGGCATGTTCGGCTGGGCGACGATGGAAATCGGCCTCTTCGGCATCCTGCTCAATGTCGTCGCCATCGCCGGCTGCTTTGCCGCCGGACGTGTCGACCAGAAACTCGGGTCGCGCATCACCATCCTCATCAGCCTCGTGCTCCTGTTGCTGGCCACGCTCGGAATCGTCTCGACGGAAAAGGGCTCGACGCTGTTTGGCTGGATACAATTATCCACAGCGGACAATGGCGGCATCTTCGCGACAGGCGCGGAAAAGGCCTATCTGCTCTATGGCGTTTTGATCGGCCTCGCCTTCGGCCCCGTCCAGGCATCGTCCCGCTCTTATCTCGCCCGAAATATCATCGTGGCAGAAGCGGGCCGTTATTTCGGCATCTACGCGCTTTCCGGACGCGCCACCAGTTTCATGGCGACACTGTCATTTTCCATAGCAACCTACATAAGCGGCTCCGCCCATATCGGCATGGCCACGCTCATCGTATTTCTGGGGGCAGGTTTCCTGCTCCTGTTGCGCGTACCGGAAAGAACGGCAGGCTAAGAGCCAGAAGCAAAAGCCGATACGGTTTGCTCAAACCGGTCATCGGCCCGACAGGATCAAAGCTGATCGAGCTTTTGCTGCAATGCGCGCAACTGCGCCTTCAACTCATCGATTTCGGATGCATTCGGCTTGCGGGTTTCCTTGGGCGCCTGCGGCATTGCGAAAGGTGTGAAACCCTGCATCGCCTGCCGGAACAGTTCCGTATTGCGGCGGATCTGCTCTTCCATCATTTGCAGCGGCGCCTGAAAATTGCGGGCAAGCGAACCATCGCCGAAAGCCTTGGCCATATGCTCCTGCATCTGGCTCTGCTGATCGGAGAAGGTCTTCATAGAATGTTCGAGAAATGTCGGCACGACCATCTGCATCTGGTCGCCGTAATAAGAGATCAATTGCCGCAGAAACGCCGTCGGCAGCAAGGTATTGCCGGTTTTGGCTTCCTGTTCGACGATGATCTGCGTCAGCACCGCATGCGTGATGTCTTCGGACGACTTGGCATCCTGAACCTTGAAGTCCTCGCCGCGCTTGACCATCTGCGCCAGATCATCGAGCGTCACATAGGTGCTGGTGCCGGTATTGTAGAGCCGCCGGTTGGCGTATTTTTTAATGATTGTTTCGCCGTCGTGTTTCGCCATGCCCGCCTCCTCGCGATGATGGTATTTTCTTGTTTTTTGGTGTTATTGCTCTTCCCAGCGCAAAGTGTATGCGCAAAACGAGCCCTCTGACAAATGTTTTGTGCATCGCAACAGTTTGTTTTTTGCGCAGCAATTTTCCGCAAGATTTCGGCGTGATTTAGCAACATCTTTTAAAGCAACTTTCGCCATTTGACTTGTATTGAAAGCTTTGCCAGTCTCCGCCCGCAAGTGAGGAGAAAACTGATGACCCTGCCTTCAATCGTGATTGCCAGCGCCGCGCGCACAGCCGTCGGCTCCTTCAATGGCCACTTCGCCAATACGCCAGCCCATGAGCTCGGGGCGTCCGTCATCAGCGCCGTGCTGGAGCGCGCCGGTGTCGCGGCAAACGAAATCGATGAAGTCATTCTCGGTCAGGTCCTGACGGCGGGCGAGGGGCAGAACCCGGCGCGGCAGGCTGCCATGAAGGCCGGCATACCACAGGAAGCGACCGCCTTCGGCCTCAATCAGCTTTGCGGCTCCGGTCTGCGCGCCGTGGCCCTCGGCATGCAGCAGATCGTCACCGGCGACGCGAACATCGTCATTGCCGGCGGCCAGGAATCCATGTCCATGGCGCCCCATTGCGCGCACTTGCGCGGCGGCGTGAAGATGGGCGATTTCAAGATGATCGACACCATGCTGAAAGATGGCCTCACCGACGCCTTTTACGGTTATCACATGGGCATCACCGCCGAAAACATCGCCCGCCAATGGCAGCTTTCCCGTGATGAGCAGGACCAGTTCGCAGTCGCATCGCAAAACAAGGCCGAAGCCGCGCAAAGCGCCGGCCGTTTTGCAGAGGAGATCGTGGCTTTCACGGTGAAGGGCCGTAAAGCCGATATCGTCATCGATACGGATGAGCATATCCGCGCTGGAGCTTCGCTGGAAACCATGGCCAAGCTGCGCCCCGCCTTCGACAAGGAAGGTACGGTCACGGCCGGCAACGCCTCCGGTCTGAACGATGGCGCAGCCGCTACACTTCTGATGTCGGAACAGGAAGCGGCAAAGCGTGGCATCAAGCCGCTGGCGCGTATTGCCTCCTGGGCGACGGCCGGTGTCGATCCGCAGATCATGGGCACCGGCCCCATCCCTGCGTCGCGCAAAGCGCTGGCCAAGGCCGGTTGGTCGATCAACGATATCGGCCTTGTCGAAGCCAACGAGGCCTTTGCCGCCCAATCCTGCGCGGTCGTGCGCGAACTGGGCCTTAACCCTGACATCGTCAACGTCAATGGCGGAGCGATTGCCATCGGCCATCCGATCGGCGCTTCGGGCGCGCGCGTCCTGAACACCCTGATTTTCGAAATGCGCCGCCGCAACGTGTCGAAGGGTCTCGCAACGCTCTGCATCGGCGGCGGCATGGGTGTCGCCATGTGCATCGAGGCACTCTGAAAACCCTTGCACGGCCTGCCAAAAAGCAATTCCGGTTCAGCGCGCAATAGGGTAGAAGCGGCCTCCCATTGGCCGCATTTCTGTGGCCGGTGAGCACGACGAACAAGTTCTGCAAGATATGGAAGCATCCTCGCATATGCAGGCGCTTCAGTGACAGGTCATGGAGGCCGATATGAGCCGGGTTGCGTTGATTTCCGGCGGGACGAGCGGCATAGGCGCCGCAATTGCCCGTGCCCTGCAGGCGGCCGGCTACCGGGTGGCCGTCAATTACGCCTTCACGACGGACAGGGCGGAAGCATTCCAGAAAGAAACCGGCATCCCCGCTTTTCAATGGGACGTGCGCGACTATGACGCCTGCGTCAATGGCATAGCCAGGGTAGAAGAGACCTTCGGTCCCGTCGAGGTGCTCGTCAACAATGCCGGCATCACCCGCGATGCGATGTTCCATAAAATGTCGCCGCAGCAGTGGCGAGAGGTGATCGACACCAACCTCACCGGCGTCTTCAACATGACGCACCCCGTCTGGCCGGGCATGCGCGACCGCGGCTTCGGCCGCATCGTCAACATCTCCTCCATCAATGGCCAGAAAGGTCAGGCGGGACAGGCCAATTATTCCGCCTCCAAAGCGGGCGACATCGGCTTCACCAAGGCGCTCGCCCAGGAAGGCGCCAGCCGAAACATCACCGTCAACGCCATCTGCCCCGGCTATATCGGCACGGAGATGGTAAGAGCGATACCGGAAAAGGTTCTGGCTGAGCGGATCGTGCCGCAAATTCCCGTTGGACGGTTGGGCGAACCGGAAGAAATCTCGCGCTGCGTTCTGTTTCTGGTGTCGGACGAAGCGGGCTTCATCACCGGCTCCACCATGACCGCCAATGGCGGGCAATATTTCGCCTGAGATCAGCTGCCCTTCCCTCTAATGGCAGTTCAGTCAGTAAACTTTTCGTGATAATAATGCTGCTCGATCTGCCACGCACAAAAACTTGACCAGGAAATACTGGAAAGTATAAATCGCTAAACTAATGAAAATACGATAGTTTTCGTTTAGTTTAGAATGAGTCTAGAAGTGTAGCATCGATTCAAAAATAGGTTTTTCTTGACAGTAGGTGTCCTGTTTTGGTTTAAGAACGAAAACAACGTGTTGCGTCATACAGGCAGTCCATCATGCTGGTTTGCAGCTGCAATTACATTACCGATCACGATATCCGGGACGTCATCAACGAGCTCCTCGATGAGGACTGTTGGCAATTGATCGTTCCTGCAAAAGTGTATCACGCCATGGAAAAACGCGGTCGCTGCTGCGGCTGTTTTCCAACCGTTGTTGACCTGATCATCAAGACCACTGAAGAATATCACGCCCGTCGCCACTCGACTGAGGCCGATGTTTTTGATTTTATGTCCCGCCTGAAGAGATTCCATGAAGACAACAGGAGAGCGGACATTGAAAGGCGACAAAAAAGTCATCGAGCGGCTTAACGAGGCCCTTTTCCTCGAACTCGGTGCGGTGAACCAATATTGGCTGCACTACCGGCTGCTGAACGACTGGGGCTACACCAAGCTCGCAAAGAAGGAGCGTGCCGAATCCATCGAAGAGATGCAGCACGCTGACAAGATCATTGATCGTATCATCTTCCTCGAAGGTCATCCCAACCTTCAGACGCTGGCGCCGCTGCGGATTGGCCAGAACGTGAAGGAAGTGCTTGAAGCCGATCTGGCTGGCGAATACGACGCCCGGACCTCCTACAAGAAATCGCGTGACATCTGTTCCGAGGCCGGAGACTATGTCTCCATGAAGCTGTTTGAGGCCCTGCTGATCGACGAGGAAGGCCATATCGACTTTCTCGAAACCCAGCTCGAACTGCTCGGCAAGATCGGCGAGGAAAAATACGGCCAGCTCAACGCCGATTCCGCCAACGAAGCAGAATAAGCACTGGCGACAAAACAGAAAAGGCGGCCAAGGCCGCCTTTTTTATTTGCCCGAAAGGTGCTGGAACTCCGCCACAACCTGTTCGTATACCGCACGCTTGAACGGTACGATGAGTTCCGGCAGGCTTTCCATCGGCTTCCAGGCCCATGCGTCGAATTCAGCCGTATGTCCGGTCGGCGGCGGATCGATCTGGATCTCGCTTTCGTCGCCTTCGAAACGGAACGCAAACCAGCGCTGCGCTTGCCCGCGATATTTGCCCTTGAGACCGATACCGATCAGTTCGGGTGGCAGGTCATAGTGAATCCAGTCGCTCGCCTCCGCAAGCAGGCTCACCGTTTTCATGCCTGTTTCTTCGTAGAGTTCGCGAATCGCGGCCGTCAAAGGCCGCTCACCATCATCGATGCCGCCCTGCGGCATTTGCCACAGATGCGGTGAGCCGTCATATTCAGAATTGCCTTCCTTGATGCGCCTGCCGGCCCAGACAAGGCCCTCGGCGTTCAGAACCATAATTCCCGCACAGGGACGGTAAGGCAAATCTTCTGCTTTGATTGTCATGGGAAACCCGCACTGTCTGAGCGCCAGAAATGGCCGCACGCAAGGTTTACTGCCCTGCCTGCCCGGAAACAAGCGCAGAAACACCGACAATCTCGATGCCGCGCCCGCCAGCCTCACGTGACCATTTCGAGATCGCCGCAACGCTTTCATCAAAAGCCGAAGCTACGCCGATCGCCTGGCCGTTACGCCGTGCAATTCGCTCCAGTTCATCCAGCTTGCGTAGAATGGCAGCTTCGGTGACTTCGCCATCAAGCAGAATATCGGCAAAACCCTGTGGGGCGGAAATCGCCTTGGCAATACCGCCACTCAGCGATTGCGCTGAAGAGCCATCATCCAGAAACAGCAGGCCACGCTTGCCGATGTCGCGCATGACAGGCTCCAGCGCCGCCTGCTCGGCAAGGAAACGCCCGCCGAGATAATTCATGACGCCGGTGTAATTCGTGATCTTCGCCATGGAGCGATGCAGCCGGTCGATGTTGACCTTGGCGGGATCACCCGCCAGCAGCGTGTCAGGGCCGGGATTGGTGCCTGGATAACCGAAAGGCTCAAGCGGTATCTGCAGAAGGATTTCATGCCCCTGTCGGCGCGCTTCCTGCATCCAGCGCTGCAAGCTGTTGCCGCTGGCGGCAAAGCCGAGCGTCACCTCCGGCGGCAGCTCGCGGATCGCTTTTTGCGACCCCGTCTGGCTGAGACCGAGCCCGCCGACCACAATCGCCACCCGGGTGCCGCGTGCGCCAGACCAAGGCCGTGCATATTGCTCCATCGGCCGCAAACCGTCCGCGCCGATGACCGGTAATTTTCCGAATGCGGTTTCTTCCAGCAGTTCCTCATTGGGTCGCATCGCCATGCGCGGATCCTGGCCATAGGTTTGGCCGCTCATCAGCACCGGCCCTTCCCCCTCACGCGAGCGGGGAGAGTAAACCGATACGACATTGCCATCAGGCATCGTCTCGCGACTGATCTTGGCGCCCGAGCGACCGCCTTGCGGCTGGAGACCGGCGGCATCGCCGGGAGCCGTTACATCGGCCGGTGCGATTTCAGTTTTTTTTTCGGCAAGCTGACGCTGTGCCTCCGGGCCACTCGCCGTCTTCTGCAAATTGCCGGGCGAAAGCGCCGTATAGACGGACAAGCCGCCGACTGAGGAAACCGCAAGCACCGACAAAGCCACAATGACGGAAAAGCGCCGGTTGATACCGGCGCTTTTTTTCTGACGGCCCAGAAGCGGTTTTCGCAGGTCCGAAGGCAATGAACGATCCGTCCAAACGGTTGGGCAAGACAACGCGCCGGCTGACCGGCGAACTATCTTACTGCTTGTTGACCACAGCCTTTTCCGGATTCGGCGGGAAAGACGGATCCGTCTTCGTGCCGCGCAACAGGTCCAGAGCATAGTTGAGCTGGATGTCGTCCTTGGCTTCCGGCGGAACATAAGCGGAGGAACCCGAACCTTCATCGGTTTCGCTCTGCCCCTTGATGTGGCCTGAAAGACCGGATTCACCTTCGGTGGTCACCTTGCCCTGCAGCTCAGGCGGCAATGGCTGCTCCACCTTGATGTCAGGCTCAATGCCCGTACCCTGGATCGATTTACCCGACGGCGTGTAATAAAGCGCCGTGGTCAGGCGCAGCGCACCTGCCTCGCCGAGCGGAATGATCGTCTGAACCGAGCCCTTACCGAAGGAGCGCGTACCGACCACGGTTGCGCGACGCAAATCCTGCAGCGCACCCGCGACGATTTCCGAAGCCGAAGCCGAACCGCCGTTGACGAGCACGATCACCGGCTTGCCATCGGTCAGATCGCCTGCTGTCGCATTGAAGCGACGCGTCTCATCGGGATTACGGCCACGGGTCGAAACGACTTCGCCGCGCTCGAGGAACGCATCGGAAACATTGATCGCCTGATCGAGCAGACCACCCGGGTTGAGGCGCAGGTCGAGAACATAGCCCTTCAGCTTGTCGGCCGGCACTTCAGCCTTGATCTTCTTGATCGCCTTTTCGAGGTCGTCATAGGTCTTCTCGGTAAAGGAGATGACGCGCAGATAACCGACATTGTCGCCCTCTACACGGGACTTGACGGCCCGAACGGCAATGACATCGCGCATGACGGTGAATTCGAGCGGCTTGTCGGCGCCTTGACGGATGATCGTCAGCTTGATTGGCGTCTTGACCGCGCCGCGCATCTTTTCGACCGCCTGTTCCAGCTTCAGGCCACGAACCGGCGTACCGTCGATTTCCGAAATGAAGTCGCCGGCCAGGATGCCTGCGCGGGAAGCCGGCGTATCGTCGATCGGCGTGATGACCTTGACGAGCTCGTTCTCCATGGTCACTTCGATGCCGAGGCCGCCGAATTCACCCTTGGTCTGGGTGCGCATGTCGTTGGCATCCTTGGCATTCATGAAGCTAGAATGCGGATCGAGCGAGCTCAACATGCCGTTGATTGCGTTTTCAACCAGCTTCTCGTCATCCGGCGGCGTCACATATTGTGCGCGGACGCGCTCGAACACGTCGCCGAAAATCGACAGTTCCTTATAGGTCGAAGGCCCGGCCGCCTGTGCCGGCATGCTCGCCGAATAAATCACGCTCATCGCCGTGGCGCCCATAAGCCCACCGATAAGGAGAAGCGAAACCTTACGAATCATTGTGCGCCCTTCCGGTCTTTTTTGCGGTCCACCACGGCTGAGAATCAACCGGCACACCATCTTTCCTGAACTCAATGTAGAGCGTTGGCCTGTCGGTTTCCAGCGCCAATGCTGCTGCACTTGCTACTCTTTTTGCACCCATGGAAGCGATGGGCTCTCCGGAGAACACGAACATTCCCTGCCGCGTCCTCACATTGTCCATGCCCGTCATCACCACATGATATCCATTGCCCGTATTGAGGATGATCATCCGGCCATAACTGCGAAAATCTCCGGCAAACACCACGAAGCCGTCTGCAGGCGCCGTCACGATCGCTTCCGGTCCGCTCGCGACAACAATTCCCTTGGAAAAGTGGCCCGTTCCATCCGCATCGCCGAAGCGCCGCAGCACATCGCCGGTAACCGGCAGCTCCAGCTTTCCCTTCAAACTCGCGAAGGGATATGCGGGCGCAATACGGTTTTTATCGGGCATTCCAGCCTCGGCCGCGGCCCGTTCCTTTTCGCGTTCCGCCTCCGAAAGACGGGCCAGGCGCTGCTCTTCCGCCCGCGCCTTTTCCATCGCCTCACGCACCGAGGTAATCTCGCCTTCAAGCGAACTGACCAGCCCCTCAAGACTCGTCGCCTTGCTTGCAAGCTCCTCAGATCGCTTGCGTTCCGCCTCCAGCTCCGCCGCCGTCTGGGTGTTCTTGCGATCGTTTTCGGCAATCAGCAGGTCGAGGCGTTTTTCCTCTTCCAGACTTGCCGTCATCATACCCGTAAGATCGTCCTTTTCGCGAGCGATTGCCTGCCGGACATCGGTCAATTCTTTGAGAGCGGCGACCAGCTTGTCGGTTTCACCGCGAATGCCGGGCACGACGGCGCCGAGAAGAATGGCGCTTCGCACGGACGCAAGCGCATCCTCCGGCGAGACGAGAAGGGCGGGCGGCGGGTTTCTGCCCATCCGCTGTAGCGCGGCCAGAACCTCCGCCAGCACGCCGCGTCTTTCCCGAAGCGACGCCTTGACGCCGTCCTCGCGCACCGAAAGCTTGGCCAGACGATCTTCGCCGTCGCTGATCTTGGCTTCCAGCGCCTTGCGCCGGGCGGCCGATGCGATCAACTCTTCCCGGATGCGTGCGCTGTCCTGATTGAGGGAAGCGATACTTTCCTCAAGCTTCCTTGTCTTGTTTTCCGAAAGACCGATGCTGTCGACCAGTTCCTCCAGATCCTGCCGGTTCTGGTCGCGGCGCTTCTCCAACGTCTGTAGCGCATCCGGCGACGTATCGTCGCCTGCGGCCGGAACCGCGCCCGCATCGTCTCGCGAATAGGTCGGACCGATCCCCATCACGAAAGCAGCAATAACCGCGCCCGCAAGGGCAGCGTGCCGTTTTCGTTGAGGCCTGTTGTCCATGTGAACTTTCTTTGATGCCGAAGCAGAAGCGCCAATATTAGGGATTTTGCCGCGATCTTCCAAGAGGCCCTGGAAAGGCCGCCGGCAAAGCCGTGAGCTATCAGCGGTGTCCGGGAGCTTCATGTTGAAATTGAGACATTTATCCGAATCGAAATCCGATCAAACGCGATGATAAGGATGACCGGAGAGAATCGTGACGGCGCGGTAAAGCTGTTCGGCAATCAGGATACGAACGATCTGATGCGGCCATGTCAGCTTGCCGAGATTGAGAACGACCGTCGCCTTGTCGTAAAGCGCAGGATCGAGCCCGTCTGCCCCGCCGATGGCGATAACGAGGTCACGCTTGCCGCTATCGCGCAAATCGCCAAAAAACGAAGCAAAGGCGGGACTGTCCAGCGCCTTTCCGCGCTCGTCCAGCAAGACGAGGGCGGCACCGTCGGCCAGATGTTTTTCCAGCATCGCGGCTTCTTCGCGCTTGCGGGTCTCCGCATTCGATGCCCGGCTTTCCGCAACCTCGATCACCCGCGAAAACTCCAGCCCGATCGCCGGGCCGGTCTTTGCCAGGCGCTCGATATAACGGGCAGCAAGATCCTTTTCGGGGCCGGATTTCAGCCGTCCCACCGCAAAAATTGAAATCCGCATCGCAAACCTGCATTCGTCGTGACCCAACAGGGTCACGCTCTTAACAGCATAGCCTGCGGATTCCTATGCGGCCGGTCTGATTTCCGGCCAGAGGCACCGTTTCCGAAGTCAGATATGATCTTCGGCAAAAGCGATGCACTCGCTCAAAGGCTCACCGCATCAATGCAGCGTCTCTTCCGGCATGTCCGGCGTCGCCCACATTTTTTCAATGTTGTAGAAGGCGCGGATTTCCGGGCGGAACACGTGAACGATGATGTCGCCGGTATCGATCAGCACCCAGTCTCCGGTCTCGAGACCTTCGACGCGGGCGTTTCCGAACCCTTCATCCTTCATGTCCTTGAGAAGATGCTCGCAAATCGCCGAAACATGCCTGTTCGACCGCCCGGAGACCACGACCATGTAGTCCGCAAGCGCCGATTTTCCGGCAATGTTGAGAGAGACGATATCTTCAGCCTTGGAGTCCTCGAGGCTCGCGAGGACGGTTTCGAGGGCATGGCCGGCGGCATCGGCGCCACTGTCCTGGCCCTTCGGGATAGCAACAAATGCTCTTCCCTTGGCGTGTACTGTTGTCAGAGGTTTTCCTTTCCAAGAATGACAAAACAGGTACTGGCGACGCGATTCTCTGCGTCACACAATAAAGGTGGCATCAAAGCATTAACTTTTCAAGATATGGAGCCATCCACACCCGGCACATACATCATTTGTGATCGAAGTCGTCATTTACGACCGCTACGCAACGCCGTGGAGCTGAGCGTCGAACGCGGCCCATGAATGAAAACCCAGGCAGGCGCCGCTTTTTTCCACAAAACGCCGGCATCGTCCTCATCCACCCGTGCATGGCTGAAGGCCTGCGCCATGGTGGAGGAGAGATAAGAGAGCGTGGAGCCTGGCCGATCAATCACGGCAATCGGGAATGTCTCGGCGATCCGTCGCCATTTCTGCCAGCGATGGAAGCTTTTCAGATTGTCCGCTCCCATGATCCAGACAAAACGGACATGCGGATTTTTCGCCTTCACCTTGGCGAGCGTATTGGCCGTATAGCTCATCCCCAGTGATTTTTCGAAGGCCGTGACCTTGATGCGCGGATCGTGGATCAGCTTTTCGCAAGCGGCGATGCGATCTTCCAGAGATGCCAGCTCCGAGCGGCTTTTCAGCGGGTTGCCCGGTGTGACGATCCACCAGAGTTGATCGAGACCGAGCCTGCGCAGCGCAATCTCGGCCACAAGCGCGTGACCCGCATGCGGCGGATTGAAAGAACCACCGAACAGGCCAACGACCATGCCGCGCTCCACATGCGGCATGGTGAGATAACGTCTGTCGAGGCGCTTATCGGCCGGCAAATATCACGTCCGTGTCTGGCCGGTGCCATGCACACGGTATTTGAACGATGTGAGCTGCTCGACGCCGACAGGACCGCGTGCATGCATCTTACCGGTGGCGATACCAATTTCCGCACCCATGCCGAATTCGCCGCCATCGGCAAACTGCGTGGAGGCATTATGCAGCAGAATGGCCGAATCGAGTTCGTTGAAGAACCGCGCGACCACCTCAGGGTCCTCAGCGATCACAGCCTCGGTGTGGTTGGACGAATAGGTGCCTATATGCTCGATCGCGCCCGAAATACCCTCCACCACGGCGACCGAAATGATCGCATCGAGATATTCGGTGCGCCAGTCCTCTTCCGTTGCCGGTGTAAGACCCGCCACCACATCGCGAACGGCCTGCGAACCGCGCACTTCGCAGCCAGCTTCGATCAGGGCTTTGACGAGCGGCGTAAGATGCGTGGAAATGGCAGCGGCGTCCACCAGCAATGTCTCTGCCGCGCCGCAAATGCCGGTGCGGCGCATCTTGGCATTGACGACGATACGTTTTGCCATGTCGAGATCGGCGGATTTGTCGATGTAGACATGACAAATACCTTCCAGATGGGCAAAGACCGGCACACGGGCTTCCGACTGTACCCGCGCCACGAGACTTTTGCCGCCGCGCGGCACGATAACGTCAACCGTGCCGTTCAATCCGCTCAAAAGCGCGCCGACAGCGGCGCGGTCAGTCACCGGCACCAGCTGAATGGCATGCTCGGGAAGACCGGCGATCTTCAGCCCTTCCACGAGGCAGGCATGGATAGCACGCGATGAATGTTGCGAATCCGAGCCGCCGCGCAGGATGACGGCATTGCCCGCCTTAAGGCACAATGCGCCGGCATCCGCCGTCACATTCGGACGGCTTTCGTAGATCACGCCGATGACGCCGAGCGGCGTGCGCACGCGCTCGATCTTCAGCCCATTGGGACGATCCCAGGCGGCGATGACTTCACCGACTGGATCGGGCAGCGCCGCAACCGAACGGATGCCTTCGGCAATACCGGCGATCCTTGCATCGTTGAGGGTCAACCTGTCCACGAAGGAAGCGGCAAGGCCTGCGCTTTCCGCCGCAGCCAAATCTTTCCTGTTGGCGGCAAGGATCGCATCTCTGGATGCCTCGATGGCGGAGGCCATGGCAAGCAGCGCGCGGTTCTTCTGGTCTGCGCCGGCAATGGACAACGGTCGCGAAGCAGCTTTCGCCTGAGCGCCGATGGTGATCATCAGCGCGTCAATATCATGGCTTTGCTTCACGGCCTGTTCAGGCATGGACCTCATCCTTCTCTGCATTTTTAACTTTGACGGCAGCGCCCGTCATGACCAGATCGTCACGATGAATCATGGCCGCTCGCCCGACATAACCGAGGATCGCCTCGATTTCGTTGGACTTGTGGCCGATGATGAGGCGCGCTTCCTCTGCATCGTAACCCGCAAGACCACGAGCGACTTCACGGCCCTCCGCACCGATAATGGCGATTGCATCACCACGGCCGAAATTGCCCTTCACCAGTCGCACACCCGCCGGAAGCAGGCTTTTGCCGGCATAGAGAGCCTTTTCCGCACCGGCATCCACATGGATTTCGCCGGCCGGCTGCAATTGCCCGGCAATCCAGGTCTTGCGCGCCGTCACCGGCGTGCCCGAAGGCGCAAACCATGAGGAGCGCGCGCCATTTTCAATGGCCTTCAGCGGATTGAGCGTCTTGCCCGAAGCGATGATCATGCCGCACCCGGCAGCTGTCGCGATCTTGCCCGCGTCGATCTTGGTGCGCATGCCGCCGCGTGAAAGCTCGGATGCCGCGCCACCCGCCATGGCTTCGATTTCGGGCGTGATATCGGCAATCGTCTCGAGAAATTCCGCATCGGGATCGAGATGCGGAGGTGCCGTATAGAGCCCGTCAATATCCGACAATAGCACCAGAAGATCGGCACCCGTCATGGTCGCCACACGCGCCGCCAGACGGTCATTGTCGCCATAGCGAATTTCGGTGGTCGCAACCGTGTCGTTTTCATTGATGATCGGGATGGCGCCAATCTTCAGCAACTGGTTGATGGTGGCACGCGCATTGAGATAACGGCGTCGCTCTTCGGTGTCGGAAAGCGTCAAGAGAATCTGACCGGCAACGATCTCATGCCACGACAGGCTTTCCGACCATGCCCGCGCCAGCGCAATCTGGCCGACAGCCGCCGCCGCCTGGCTTTCTTCCAGCTTCAATGCACCGGAGGGCAGGCCAAGCACGGTGCGGCCAAGCGCGATGGCGCCCGACGACACGACCTGCACATCTGCGCCATTTTTCTTCAGCGCGGCGATATCCTCGCAAATGGCGTCGAGCCAATCTTTTTTGAGACCGGTCTTCCGATCCACCAGAAGCGCCGACCCAATCTTGATGACGATCCGGTGATGGCTCGCCAGCGGCTTGCGCGTCAGGCTCATAGGCGGTCGTCCTCTTCCTCGGCCTCGCTGTCCTCATGCGGCATTGACCGGTCCGGCAGAGCGGTTTCGCCGCCATTGCTCGCCGAAACGATGATGTCGCGAAGGGCGCGCAGCGCTTCCGTCATCCCGATATGGGCGGCAGCGGAGAGAAGGAGCGGGGGACGGCCGCAGGCCTTCTCCAGTTCCTTGGCCTTCTTTTTCAGCTCTTTTTCATCCAGCACGTCGATCTGCGACAGCGCCACGATTTCCGGCTTGTCAGTCAGCCCGCCGCCATAGGCGTCCAGCTCAGCCTTGACCGTCTTATAGGCCTTGCCGACCTTTTCTTCCTGTGCAGAGACGAGGTGCAGAAGCACGCGGGTACGCTCCACATGGCCGAGGAAACGGTCACCGATGCCCACACCCTCATGCGCGCCTTCGATGAGGCCCGGAATATCGGCCAGCACGAATTCACGGCCATCGATGGTCGCGACGCCCAGGTTTGGGTGAAGAGTGGTGAAGGGATAGTTGGCGATCTTCGGCCGCGCACGGGTGACCGTCGCAAGGAACGTGGATTTACCCGCATTGGGCAGACCGACGAGACCGGCATCGGCGATCAGTTTCAGGCGAAGCCAAACTGTCTTTTCCTCGCCTGCGAGGCCGGGATTGGCATGGGTGGGAGCCTGATTGGTGGACGACTTGAAATAGGCATTGCCGAAACCGCCATTGCCGCCGGCGGCAAGACGAAAGCGTTGGCCTTCTTTCGTCAGATCGACGATCAGCGTCTCATTGTCTTCCTCGAAGATCTGCGTACCGACCGGCACCCTCAGCACCACATCTGCGCCCTTGGCACCGGTGCGGGTCTTACCCATGCCGTGCTGTCCGATAGAGGCCTTGAAATGCTGCTGAAAGCGGAAGTCGATCAGCGTGTTGAGGCCGTTGACCACCTCAACCCAGACATCGCCGCCGCGTCCGCCATCGCCGCCGTCAGGGCCGCCGAACTCGATGAATTTTTCGCGCCGGAAGGAAACGGCGCCCGCGCCGCCGTCACCGGACTTGATATAGACTTTTGCTTCATCGAGAAATTTCATCGGACTGCCGTTCTATCGGTTTGCGGACGCAACAATCTTGCCGTTGCGTCGAACAAAAATATCGTCGTTTCGAATACAAGCGCTTCTTCACGAGGTCAAAGACTATCGTGCGGGAAGCCCATGCGCGAGACAAGACCGGTTTGGATCAAACCGGCCTTGCAATACTCCTCAGGTACGATGCGGCTGAATAAAATCCTCAGCCGTAATCATCGTACCAATATGTGCCACCATGGCGGCGCGCGCCGTGGCGTATATCTGGTGGCAACCGGTCACCCGGAAGCCGAGTTTTTCCTGCACGCGTAGCGAAGCGGGGTTATCCGCAAACACACCGGAATGAAGGGTCACCCCCGGCATGCGGCGGAAGAACCGCTCCACCACACCGGCCACCGCCTCGGTCATGTAACCCTTGCCCCAATAGAAGCGGTTCAGCCAGTAACCGAGGTGCCACTCGCCATGCCGCAATTCCACCGAGACGACACCGATCAGAGTATCGTCGCCGCAGGTAATGGCGAAATCCCAGTCGGGCAGCGTGCCGGACGTCCGCAACACCAACCATTCCAGCGCATCCTGCTTGTGGTACGGCGCGGGAACGCGGGCCAGCATCTTCGTCACGGCGAAATCGCCAAGCGATTCCGCAATGCTGCCGGCATCGGAAAGCCGTTGCGGTCGCAGCACCAGACGCCGCGTCTCGATGACGGGGCAGGGGCCGGGCGGAGCCACCGTCACGGCAGTCCGTCGTCGGGTCAGTTCGAGCGCACTCATCCCATGTCCCCCCAGCTCTTCAGCGAAACCCAGGTCTTGCGGTCCAGCCTGTACCATTCCACCGGCACCATGCCGCCAAGCGCCAGCGAACCGACCATGCCGGAACCCTGGAACTGGAAACCGCATTTCTGGATGACGCGGCGCGAGCCAATGTTGGTGACCCGGCAACGGGCGTCGATCTGGTCGATTTCACGGGTGCGGAAGGCCATGTCGATCAGCGCATGCGCCGCTTCGGTCATGTAACCGTGGTTCCAGTAGGGTTCCCCCAGCCAGTAACCGATCTCCAGCGTCTTTTCGTCTTCCTGGGGTTCGAGCGCGCAGCAGCCCAGAAACTCGCCATTGTCCATGCGGGTAATCGCATAGACGCACTTGCCAATCTCGCCAGCTTTGGAGCGTCGCACGAAGTCCGCGGCGTCTTTGGCCGTGTAAGGGTGCGGCATACGCGACACCATGGTCGCGATATTGGCATTGTTGGCAAGATGGGCAAGGGCGTCGATGTCTTCTTCGTGAGGCTTGCGTAAGACCAGCCTCTGCGACAGTAAAACGGGGCAATCGCTCCTCGACCGATCGGGCCTCGGCCGCTCTTCGGGTGACCGTGATTGGTCAACCCTCAACAATTCAGCTTGCATGGTTCAGTCCCTCCATGAGGTTAAAGAAAAAGGGGAGTTGGGTGGTGCCCCATCTCCCCTGTTTTCTTGACTGAACCTGATACGTCTCAGCCGGGTCGATGGGACACCGGCTGCATATGACGCTTACCGGCTTATTCTGCGGCTTCCGCTTTCGGGGCCACGGATACGAATACGCGGCCATTGGCCTTCGTACGGAAGTTCACGTTACCTGCGGTCAGTGCGAAAATCGTGTGGTCCTTGCCGATGCCAACATTGGCGCCCGGATGCCACTGCGTGCCGCGCTGGCGCAGAATAATGTTGCCTGGAATGACAGCTTCGCCGCCGAACTTCTTTACGCCAAGGCGCTTGGATTCGGAATCGCGACCGTTACGCGAGGAACCGCCAGCTTTCTTGTGTGCCATTGGAGTTCTCCTTTAAACCTTGTTTCCCGTGTCGCGCCGATCAGGCAGCAACGATGTCCGTGATGCGGACGACAGTGTGATGCTGACGATGGCCGCGCGAACGCTTGGAGTTCTGACGACGACGCTTCTTGAAGGCGATGACCTTCTTGCCGCGGTTGTGTTCGACAACTTCAGCCTTGACGATGGCACCCTTGACGAAGGGAGCACCGAACTTGGCGTCGGCACCTTCGCCGACCACGAGAACTTCGGTGAATTCTACAGTTGCGCCTGCCTCTGCTTCCAGCTTTTCGATGGTCAGCACGGCGTCGGCCGCTACGCGGTACTGCTTACCGCCGGTCTTGATGACTGCGAACATTTTTTATCCTTTCATGTTCGTTCCGGCTCTGCCCGCAAATGCAAGCTGGCCGTCTTTTTATCAGTCGGAGTAGCGGAAATCCGTCAGGGCTGATGCCCCTTTGAATGTCTGCCGGTGAAACCGCCATTTGAAAGGCGGAATAAACAGAAGGCGCACTACGCCATCAATTTGGGTGCCGATTACGCGAGACGCCGGTTTATGTCAAGATGAAGACGGCCTGAAAAGTAACTGTAACGCCAAGAATTTCATGCTTTTTCGGCAGGTGCGGCAGTCAGGTCTCGAAATTTGTTCAGCAAGTGTTTATATGGGCCTTCCAACAAGGAGCAGAAATGGCCCGCATAGACCAGACCGACGATTGGCGGGACCGCCACGCGCCGACACTTTCCGCCTTTGAGTCGCTGGCGATCGAGGCATATGGCCACCTGCCGGAAGAATTTCGCGCACTGACCAAGGATCTCATCATCGAGATCGCGGATTTTCCGACCGACGATGTGTTCGAGGACATGGCGCTCGAAACGCCCTTCGATCTTCTCGGATTGTTCGAGGGTCGCGGCATCTCCGAACGTTTCACGATGGAAACGGGCGAGATGGTGAACCGCATCACGCTTTATCGCCGCCCCATTCTCGATTATTGGGCCGAGAACGAGGAGACGCTGGGCGATATCATCACCCATGTCCTCATTCACGAAATCGGCCACCATTTCGGCCTGTCGGACGACGACATGGAGCGGATTGAAGAAAGCGCCGACGAGGCCGCCGCCGAACGCTGATCGGGGCGGCTGCCGCAGCTATTGCTCGCCGAGCTTCATGTCTGGATGGTATTCCTTGCCCTCGACGACCTTGGTCACGGCCTGTCCGCAATGCATGACGCCGGCTGCAGCGTTAAAGGCGTAGCTTGGCGAACCCGCCAGTTCCCAGCCCTTGTTCAGAGCTTCGGTAACGCGATGACAAAATTTGGCGTCGTCGGGACCGGTGATGAAACGATAGACCTTCACGTCTCTTTTTCCTTTCTTGCCGCGATGATATCGGCCATGGCGACCAGCCTCTCGGCTTCCGCCACATGCAGCCGCTCGATCATGCGTCCATTCATGTTGATGACGTTCAATTCCACAGATTCGGGTTTTGCGAAAGCGGCAATGATCTCGCGGGCTTCCGCAACCGCTGCCTCGTCCGGGGCGAAGCGCCGGTTGGCCGGCTCGATCTGTGCCGGGTGGATCAGCATCTTGCCATCGAACCCCATGGCGCGACCCTGCTCACATTCGGCTTCGAAAGCGGGGATATCGCGGAAATCGTTCGAGACGCTGTCGATGACATCCAGACCATAGGCACGGGCGGCAAGCACCACCTGCATCATCCAGGGTACGAGATAAGTGCGTCCGGGAAGGGCCGGCACCCGCGTTTCCTTGCGCAGGTCGTTGAGCCCGATGACAAAAGCCGAAAGCCTCGCATCCGGCGTATGGGCCGCGTCAGCAATCGAGGCGGCATTCAGGACACCAAGCGGCGTTTCGATCATCGCCCAGATTTTCAGGTGCTCCGGCACATCCGCCTCGGCCAGAAGATCGGCCACATCGTGAATATCGGCCGGCTGCTCCACCTTCGGCAAAAGAATTGCATCCGGCCGGCAGGAAAGCACAAGCTGCAAATCCGCCTTACCGTCGGGCGTGGAAAGCGGGTTGATGCGGATAATGATCTCGCCCGCTGCAAAGGGCGCTTGCGAAAACAGCTTTTGCAGATTGTCCCGCGCCTCGTCCTTCATCCCGGGCGCGACCGAATCCTCCAGATCGAGGATCACTCCGTCACAATCGAGATCGCCGATTTTTTCCAGTGCCCGGACATTGATGGCCGGCACGGAGAGCAACGAACGACGTGGTCTCATAAGAATATTTTCTGAAAAACTGACCATGCCGCACTTGTGTCAAGCTTTTGTGACATCTGCAAGCTGACAATCCACCGAATCCTCTTGCAAGCCGGAAGAAGAAGGCCCACATTCGTCTGGAAAGAAAGGTTGAATCATGCAAGGCATCCGTTCATTTTTCATCGCCGCCTCCGGTATCGCAATTTTGGCCATGGCGGCTCTTTTCACGGCGTCGCTCACGGTGGCTTTCATCGGCGTACTCGCCGTTCTCAGTGCAGCCCGAATTTTGTCGGCGCGCCTGAAGCCAGCTCCCATTCCGGTCAAGACCCGCAACCAGCGCGACATGCGCGTCTGGAACGACGGCAAGGGCACAATCATCGATCTCTGAGATCGTGTAATCCGGTCAGGATGCGACAACGCCCAACGGGCGTACCGAAGAATGCGGATTTGCGCTTCTAAAGCGCCTGGTTTTGCAGTATTTCCCCAGAGAAAATATCCGGCAGGCTTTTGTCAGTGCCGGATTTTGTTCAAGGGAAACACGGGAAGCGACAGATGGAAAAATTCACCAAGCTGACGGGCGTCGCCGCGCCCATGCCGGTCGTCAATATCGACACCGACATGATCATTCCGAAAGATTATCTGAAAACCATCAAGCGCACCGGTCTCGGCAAGGGGCTTTTCGCTGAATCCCGTTACCTCGAAGACGGTTCGCCCAATCCCGATTTTGTGCTGAACAAGCCCGCGTACCAGAACGCCCAGATTCTCGTTGCCGGTGACAATTTCGGCTGCGGCTCGTCACGCGAACATGCGCCATGGGCGCTTCTCGATTTCGGCATCCGCTGCGTGATCTCCACCAGCTTCGCCGATATCTTCTACAATAACTGTTTCAAGAACGGCATCCTGCCTGTCGTCGTCAGCCCCGAGAACCTCGAAAAGCTGCTGGACGACGCCTCGCGCGGCTCGAACGCCGTTCTCTCCATCGATCTGGAGCGCCAGGAAATCAGCGGCCCCGATGGCGGCACGATTTCCTTCGAGATCGACGAATTCAAGCGGCACTGCATGCTGAACGGTCTCGACGATATCGGCCTGACTCTGGAACATGCCGGTGCCATTGACACGTTCGAAAAGGCAAACGCCTCGGTCCGCCCCTGGGCCTGACCACATTTCCGCTCTTCAAAAAAGCCGATCCCGTACCAAACCGTACCGGATCGGCTTTTGCTTTGCTTGAAAAGCCCTTGAGGCGGAGATAAGAAGCCCTCGATCCCGTCCGGCTGCAATACGACTTGGCATGCGCAGGACGGAACGAGTTTGACGCCGCGCTCGCCGCCATCGAAAACCCTTCGTGATGTTTTCCGGCGCGCCGCCCAAGGAGGGTTCTCATGACAGTCCGTTCGCTTTTCCTGCTGCCCGGTGATGGTATCGGCCCTGAGGCCATGGCCGAGGTCCGCAAGCTGATCGAATATATGAACAGCGCGCACAATGCCGGCTTCACCGTTTCGGAAGGCCTCGTCGGCGGTTCGGCCCATGACGCCCATGGCGTGGCCATTTCCGATGCGGATATGGAAAAGGCGCTTGCCGCCGATGCGATCCTGTTCGGCGCCGTCGGTGGCCCGAACTGGGATGGCGTTCCCTATGAGCACCGTCCGGAAGCGGGTCTGCTGCGCCTGCGCAAGGACCTCGAACTTTTTGCCAATCTGCGCCCGGCCATCTGCTACCCCGCACTTGCCGCCGCTTCCTCGCTGAAGCCGGAACTGGTCGAAGGTCTCGATATCCTTATCGTTCGCGAATTGACGGGTGGCGTTTATTTCGGTGAGCCGAAGCAGATCATCGATCTCGGCAACGGCCAGAAGCGCGGCATCGACACACAGATCTACGACACTTTCGAGATCGAGCGTATCGCCAGCGTCGCCTTCGAACTGGCCCGCACCCGCGATAACCGCGTCTGCTCGATGGAAAAGCGCAACGTCATGAAATCCGGCGTGTTGTGGAACCAGGTGGTCACCGAAACCCACGCGGCGAAATACAAGGACGTTCAGCTGGAGCATATGCTGGCCGATGCCGGCGGCATGCAGCTGGTGCGCAAGCCCAAGCAGTTCGACGTGATCGTCACCGACAACCTCTTCGGCGACATGCTGTCTGACGTCGCCGCCATGCTCACCGGCTCGCTCGGCATGCTGCCGTCCGCTTCGCTCGGCGCGCCTGACGCCAAGACCGGCAAGCGCAAGGCCATGTATGAGCCGGTCCACGGCTCGGCCCCTGACATTGCCGGCAAGGGCATCGCGAACCCCATCGCCATGATCGCGTCCTTCGCCATGTGCCTGCGTTATTCGTTCAACATGGTGGATGAGGCAACGAAGCTCGAAACAGCGATCGCAAACGTGCTCGACAAGGGCATCCGCACCGCCGACATCATGGCGGAGGGCAGCCGCCAGGTCGGTACCTCCGAAATGGGCGACGCGGTTCTTGCCGAATTCAAGGCGCTTTCGGCGTAACGCCTGACGAATCCGGCTGGGCAGTCGGCGCGTTCGTCTGCCCATCTTCCTTCGGCAAAAGATGCTCATATCTTTTGTCAGTCAGAGTCTTCAGAAAGGCGACGATGGCGTCCACACGCTTGTCGTCCAGCGCCGGCGCGGATGTCAGTTCCGCCATGGCGATATTTTCAGGCACTTCCGGCGCATCCCACGTCTTGCCCGTTTCCGGATTGATCTGGCGGCTCGGCTTCTTACTTTTATATTTCACGTAAAACAGCACCACCGTGCGCAAATCCTTGAACACGCCATTATGCATGTAAGGACCGGTGACGGCGACATTGCGCAGCGTTGGCACCTTGAACTTGCCACGCTGGGCGGCATCGCCGGCAACGGCCGGGTTCTGCGCCAGCCCGAGATCGACAGCATCCGGCTTCGAGCCGTTCACAGCCCTGACGGAGGTATTGGCGGGAACCCCGATGTTGAAATATTTGTGGTTGGTGAAGAGGCCGTCTTCCAGACCCTTGGCGCCACGGATTTCATGGCACGTATTGCAATTGGTGAATTGCGTCGAGGAGATCAGGACCCGGCCCAGCTCTTCCTGATCGGTCAGCTTCTCCTCGCCGCGAAGGAAGCGGTCATATTTGGAATCGAAGGTGGAGAACTCGTCCGAGCGCTCGAAGCTCGCAAGCGCCTTGGTCATTGCGGCATAGGCGATCTCGTCGCTCTCAAAAACATCCTTGCCGAACTGCGTGCCGAAAGCCGCGACATAATCCGGGTTTTCCCTGAGCCGTTTGACGACCGAGGCCTTGTCCGGCATGCCCATTTCGAGGGGGTTGAGCGGCGGACCGCCCGCCTGATCTTCAAGCAGGGAGGCGCGGCCATCCCAGAACTGCCCGCCGACATACTCTCCCGCCGCATTCCTGCCGAAGGGCGGCGTAAACCTAGCATAAGCTGCAGTCGGCGCGTTGCGGTCGCCCAGCGAAATGCCGTCATCGCCGACAGATACGTCCCGCCCGACCTTGTCGCTCTCCCGCGCATCGGAAAAACCGGCAGCCTGCATATGGCAAGTGGAACAGGCCATGGTGCGGTTCATCGAAAGGTTGGGATCGTCGAATAGCGCCGCACCGAGCTTTTCCAGCGTTGCGTAATCTTCACCGCCGTGGGCAGCCATACCATCGACACCGGGGCCCAAGAGGGCCAGCAGAATGGATGCGGCACAAGCAGCGGAGACAAAAAATCCGGGTTTCATCATCGATAGGCACGCTCGATATAAATGCGCGAGGGCAGGTTCGGACCGGGACGTATGAAGCGGCTTTCGATCCGGCTGGCTTCACCGAACATGGATCACGGCAGACACCTCCGCTCTTCCATGCCCTATAAAGAAATCTATAGCACTTTCCTGTGGGCCAAGCCTACAAACTTTCGCAGCTTTGTCCACTTTGCCGCAGGTCCACGGACAACACCCGGAAACGATCAACCGCCTTTGGCGATGGCGTGGAAAAAAGTCCCCGAGACAAGACCTCTCCGGCCGCCCGATGGCCCGAGCGGACGACCCTGCCCGTCAGCAATCTGGGCGAAGGGCTCATCGCGGCCGGGATCGGTAACCCGCGCATAATGGAATTCATGGCCGCGCAGAACATCCCCCGCCGTGCCGAGCGGTCCGCTTGCGGCGATTGTCGCCTGCCGATAGCCGAGATTCATTTTGCGCGCCGCAAAGCTGGTGGCATGCGACAGAAGTCCGGTCATGGCATGGGTCACACCATCCGCATCTTCCAGCGCCTCGCCGAGCACCATGTAGCCGCCGCACTCGCCATGAACAGGCTTTGTCGCAGCAAAGCGGGCAAGGCCTGTCTTGAAACCAGCCGCATCCGCAAGTTTTCCGGCGAAAAGCTCGGGATATCCGCCCGGCAGCCAGCAGATATCGCAGCTTTCGTCAGGCGCCTCATCCGCGAGCGGCGAGAAGGGCACTATCTCGGCCCCGGCTGCCTGCCAATGCTTCCTGAGATGCGGATAAAGGAAAGTGAACGCCGCATCCTCCGCCAGCGCAATGCGCTGGCCGGGCGGTGCAATCGCCGTATCTACAGAGCCAGAAGGCACATTCACCGGCGCGGCGAGAAAAAGCAGGGCGTCTAGATCGATGGATTTTTCCATCACATCCGCTAGCCGTTCGATATGCGCATCGATTTCGGGATGTTCGCTGGCCTGCACCAGCCCCAGATGCCGTTCGGGCAGGATGAGCGAAGGATCACGCTGTATGCAGCCGGCAACGGGAAGGCCGATTTTTTCGATGGCTTCCGTGCACAGCGTCCGGTGTCTTTCACTGCCCGCCCTATTCAGCACCGCCGCCGCCATGGTAACGGCCGGATCGTAGTGGGCAAAACCATGGGCGACGGCAGCAGCCGTCTGCGACTGGCCGGACACATCCAGCACCAGCAACACGGGAATGCCGAACAGCCGCGCCAGATCCGCCGCCGAACCCGTGCGATTCTCCGCAACCGGAATACCGTCGAACAACCCCATGGCGCTTTCGATCAGAACAAGTTCCGCGCCATCGGCCTGCTGCGAAAACAGATGCCGCAGCAAGTCCGGCCGCATGGCCCAGCTATCCAGATTAAGGCCTGATGTGCCGGTGGCGAAGGCATGGAAACCGGGATCGATATAATCCGGCCCCGTCTTGATGCCGCGCACCTTGATACCCCGTCGAGCAAAGGCTCGGAGCAGGCCGATAGTCACGCTGGTCTTGCCGGAGCCCGAGCGCGGCGCGCCGATAATGATCGCCCGCGCTGTCATGAGCCGGAAACTCCAAGTCGCGCCCGCATCGATACAATCTCGCCGATAACAATTAAAGCCGGCGCTTCGAAATTTTGCCTGATTGCATCGTCAGCTATACTTTCCAAAGTGCCGATGAAAATCCGCTCCTGCGCCGTCGTCGCAGACGTGATGACGGCGACCGGCGTTTCGCCGGAACGGCCGCCCTGCATCAAAACACCGGCGATCGTGCCGATGTTCTTCAGCCCCATGTAAACGACGATGGGTTCGCGTGTTTTCGCCAGCGCCAGCCAGTCAAGATCCTCTTCGGTGCCCGCCGCGTGGCCCGTGGCCAGCGTTACGGCGCGGCTGATGCCACGCATGGTGGCGGGGATGCGGGCGGAAGCAAGCGCGGTGAACGACGAGGTCATGCCCGGCAATATGCGAAACGGAATACCAGCATGGACAAGCGCCTCTGCCTCTTCCCCGCCACGCCCGAAGATAAAGGGATCACCGCCCTTCAGCCGCAGCACCTTTTTGCCTTGGCCGGCGAAATCGATCAGCGAAGCGGTAATGTCATCCTGCGTTGCGGAGGGCTTGCCACCCCTTTTGCCCGCAAAAACAATCTCTGCCTGCGGACCAAGCGCAACGACATCGTCGCTCACCAGCGCATCGCGCACGATGATATCGGCCTGAGACAGCGCGAGCGCCACTTCCAGCGTCAGATAACGCACGTCGCCCGGACCGGCCCCCGCGAGCCAGACGTGACCGGCCTCAAAGACCGGACCTTTTGCGGCGATGCTGTTTAAAATCTGCGGTATCGACATTTTTTTGGCTGCTTTTTAACGATGACGGAAAAAGCCGTCCCGGCTATAGAAATTTATATGGATACGGATGGAAAGACCCTTCGCCGCGGCTGGACCACGGGCACCTGCGCGGCGGCCGCCACGAAGGCGGCCTGCGCTGCCCTTTTGACCGGCGAATTTCCTTACCCTGTCGAGGTCGAACTTCCAAGCGGCGCGAGGCCCGCATTTTCCCTCGCCATCGAGGACAAGGGTGATAATTTCGCCCGCGCCGGTGTCGTCAAGGATGCGGGTGACGATCCCGACGTCACCCATGGCGCGCTGATCGAAAGCACGGTCAGACGAGGTCAACCGGGAAGCGGTATCATCTTCAAGGCCGGGAAGGGCGTGGGCACCATCACCCGGCCGGGCCTGCCCCTGCCGCCGGGAGAACCCGCCATCAATCCCGTGCCGCGCAAGATGATCGAAACGGCCATTCGCGAGGTGGCCGGAGAAAGTACCGATTTCGAGGTCGAGATTTCCGTCCGCGATGGCGAGAAACTGGCGGAAAGAACCCTGAACGGCAGGCTCGGCATCGTCGGCGGTATTTCTATCCTCGGCACCACCGGCATCGTCATTCCGTTTTCCTGCTCGGCGTGGATTCATTCGATCTGGCGCGGCATCGATGTGGCGCGCGCCACCGGCTGCACCCATGTGCTGGGCGCTACCGGCAACACCTCCGAAAAAGCCGGGCAGGCGCTTTACGATCTTCCGGAAACCGCGCTTATCGACATGGGCGATTTCATCGGCGGCATGCTGAAATACCTGCGCAGCCATCCGGTCGAGCGGGTGACGATCGCGGGCGGCGTCGCCAAGATGACTAAGCTCGCCCAGGGAATGCTCGACGTGCACTCCAAAAAGGGATTGGCCGATCTCGATGCGCTGGCGGCATTGGCGCGGGAAGCCGGAGGAAATGAAAATCTCGCCATTGCCATCCGTCAGGCCAACATGGTCGCGCACGCCTTTGAGCTGGCCGAAAGCGCCAAGATAGATCTCGGTGCGGTCGTTGCTGAAAAAGCCTGGGTAACCGCAGCGGCAGCGCTGAAGATGCCGGCCATTGCGCTCGATATTCTGGTGTTCGATCGTCAGGGCGCGCTCAAGGGCCGCACCGCCTCCACGCCGTCGCATCAGCCTTTCGCGTCTTCCTTCGGAGACCGGAACCGCCGAACATAGTCGGTGCTATAAAGCGCGCTTTCACGAAAATCAGTCGAGGCAAGCCCACGTCCGACGAAGATCAGGGCCGTCCGCTCCACCGGTTCGGCTGCGAGCTTGTCCTCAATGTCGAACAGCGTTCCTCTGATAACCCGCTCATCCGGCCAGGACGCGCGAACGACGATGGCGACCGGGCAATCCGAACCGTAAAGCGGCGTCAGCTCTTCCACCACCTTGCCGATGGCATGAATGGCGAGATGGACGGCGAGCGTTGCGCCCGTCGCACCGAAAGCCTTCAGCGTCTCACCCTCCGGCATCTTCGATGCGCGCCCGGAAATGCGGGTCAGCACAAGGCTCTGCGCCACTTCCGGCACAGTCAGTTCCCGCTGCAAAGTGGCGGCGGCGGCGGCAAAGGACGGCACGCCCGGGGTGACGGTATAATCCAGACCCAGCCGCTCCAGACGGCGAATCTGCTCGCCCATGGCGCTCCAGACGGAAAGGTCGCCGGAATGCAGCCGCGCCACATCCTTTCCGGCCTCCGCTGCGGCCACAAATTCCGCCTCGATCTCATCCAATGAAAGCGCGGCCGTATCGACGATGCGGGCGCCCGGAGGACAATATTCAATGAGCGCTTTCGGAACCAGCGAGCCGGCATAAAGGCACACCGGGCAGGCGGCGACAAGATCGCGCCCGCGCACCGTAATGAGATCGGCGGCGCCCGGACCGGCGCCAATGAAATGAACCGTCATTATTGTTCTCCATGTTCGATGGCGCTGCTGCTTTTCTGCGGGGCGTCGTCAGTCGTTGCGATGGCCACCGTGACATCGTCAACCACAAGACGCGGCGCAACCAGCCTTGCATTCTCTCCGGCGGCGGCAAGCGCCGCCGCTTCGCTCACACTTGGCGAGCCGGCATGATCAAGGCTCGCCTGTGAAAATGTCATTGTTTTCGAAGCAACCGCCTCGAGCCGTTCCTGCGATACGATTTCAAGCGACAGCGACAGGCTTTTCGCCGCTTCCAAAAGACCGGCTTCACCGGCTTTGAGCGGCGCGGTCGCCAGGCATTCCGCCGTCACGTCAAAAGCACGTTCTGCGGCACGCACGGCGGCAATGACAGCAGCGGGACCCGTGCCTCTGCGACAACCTATGCCAGCCACGGTCACCATGGCTTGGTCCAGCTCCATTGCGTCACCGGCATTGCCGGACGCCAGCCCGACATGGAACCGACAGCCGCCACCCGCGACACATCCAGACGGATCATCGATCCGCCGTGCCGCGCATGGGCGGCAAGCAGAATGGCCTCCATTTCCAGCGTCACCGCATTGGCGACCAGCCGCCCGCCGGGTTTCAGGGCCTCCATAGCCCCCTCAAGCACACCGTCTTCACTGCCGCCGCCGCCAATGAAAATCGCATCCGGCTTGGCCAAGCCTTCGAAAGCCGCAGGGGCCGCGCCGATCATGACCTCAAGCGCCGGAACACCGAAAGCTTCGGCATTGCGAGCGATACGCTCCGCCCTTTCCGGGTGTTGTTCTATGGCGATGGCGCGGAGCGAGTGGTGCGACAGCATCCACTCTATGCCGATCGAACCCGAACCGGCACCGACATCCCACAGCAACTCGCCCCGCCGTGGGCCAAGAGAGGAAAGTGTCACGGCGCGGATTTCACGTTTGGTGATCTGCCCGTCATGTTCGAACAGGCTGTCATCAAGCCCACATGTGAAAGGCAGAACGCGGGCGCCATCGGCCGCGACGACGTCAATCCCCACCACATTCAGCGGGTCGATGTCTTCAAACGAGAAATCGGCCGCCCTGACCTGCCGCCGCCTCTCCCGCTTTCCGCCCAGGGCTTCGAGCAAAATGAATTCCGACTGGCCTAAACCGAGATCAGACAGCAGATTTGCAATCAAAGCCGGCGCATGCGCGTCAGACGTCAGGGCGATGATGCGCGCACCCCCATGGAGATGCGGGCGCAGAAGATCGACGGAACGGCCATGCAACGACACGCACTCGGTTGATTGCAGCGCCCAGCCAAGCCGCGAGGCGGCAAGCGAAAAGGCGGAGGGCGAGGGATGACAAACTGTCTCGTCCGCCTCGATTTGCCGCAAAAGCGTGACGCCGACGCCGTAAAAAAACGGATCGCCTGACGCCAGCACACAAACGCGCCTGCCACGCAGCGCCACGACATCGCTCATCTCGGTGTCAAAGGGCACCGGCCAGCGCTGGGCGTCACCGCGAATGGCCGCGGCCGCCAACTCCAGATGGCGTTTGCCGCCAAAAACCACTTCGGCCGCTTCAATTGCCTCAATTGCCTTGCTGCCCAGCCCTTGCAGCCCGTCCTCACCTATGCCGACGATGGAGAGCCACGGCTTTTCTTTCTTTTCGGTGGAAGCCTCATTTTTTGTGGAAGCCTGGCCCGTTCCGGAATATTCAGACGTCATGACACGCTCCATACTCATCCTTGGCGGCACGGCGGATGCCCGGATACTGGCGGGCAGGCTGGCGCAGGAATCCTGCGACCGTATTCTCCTCTCCATGGCCGGCAGGACGCTCTCGCCGGTGGAACAGCCAGTGCCGATGCGTAGTGGCGGCTTCGGTGGAGCTAGCGGTCTTGCGGATTTCATTCGCACCGGGGATTTCGATATTCTCGTGGACGCCACCCATCCCTATGCGGCGAAAATTTCCGCCAATGCCATTGAGGCGGCGCGGCTCGCCAGAGTTCCGCTGGTCGTCCTTTCGCGTCCTGCCTGGCAGCGCCAGCCGGGTGACAGGTGGCATGATGTCGACACTGTCGAACAGGCTGTCGCCGCGCTCGGCAGCGAAGGCAGACGCGTGTTTCTGGCTTTGGGACGGCAGGAGCTTCTTCCTTTCGAAACCGCGCCCCAGCACAACTATCTCATCCGCAGCGTCGACCCGGTGGAGCCGCCACTGAAACTGCCGCATGCGCGCTATATTACCGCACGCGGCCCCTTTGCGCTGGACGACGAAATCCGCATGCTGGACGAAAACCGCATCGAGACGGTGGTCTCGAAAAACTCCGGTGGCAGCGCGAGCTATGGTAAGATCGAAGCGGCGCGACGGCTCGGCCTTCCGGTCATCATGATCGACCGGCCGCGACAGCAAAACGACGCGCCCCTGAATGACGTGACGGTGCCGGACATTGCCGCTGCGCTCACCGCCATTCGCCATCAGCTCTCTCTTCTCGAAAAACGCGGCGAATAAACCAGCGGTTCCTTGCCGGAACGTTCAATCAGACGGGTTTCAACCGAGCCGACGATGATGCAGGTAGCCATATCCGCCATATCGCTCGAAGCTTCCGAAAGAGGCACAACCCGGATACGCTCATCCGTCCGGCCTGCCGCGCGACCGAAGATCACCGGCACCGAACCGGGCAAATGCGCCCGCAACAGATCAAAAGCGGTCCCGAGCTGGTGCGGCCGTGCCCTGCTGACGGGATTATAGAACGCCATTACAAAGCCTGCTTCTGCCGCCGCGATCAGCCGTTTTTCAATGATGCCCCAGGGTTTCAGATTATCCGATAGCGAAATGGCGCAGAAATCATGGCCAAGCGGCGCGCCGGCTCTCGCAGCGACCGCCAGCATGGCTGTCACACCCGGCACGAAGGAGAAATCGATATCGCGCCATTCGGCGGGGCCGCTTTCGATCGCCTCGCAAACTGCCGCCGCCATGGCGAAAACGCCGGGATCGCCGCCGGACACCACGCACACCTTGCCGCCGGAAGCTGCAAGCCGCAGAGCCTGCTCGGCGCGGGAAATCTCCTCGCGATTGTCCGAAGCGTGGCGACGCTGGTCCGGCCGAAGCGACAGCCGGTCAATGTAAGGGAAATAACCGAAAAAATCGTCCGAAGCTTCAACGGCAGCGAGCGCTTCCGGCGTTATCTGGGCCTGACTGCCCGGGCCAAGACCGACGACGACGAGCCTGCCCGTCATGACTTTTCACCAGCCAAGGGTCTTGTTTTCCAGCCAGGAACCAGAACCAGCGAAAAATATGGAGCAGGCGACGCATCGCGATCGACAAGCCGCACCGCATGGCTGTTGGCCATGGTGCCGCGCTCGACATAAAGCGCGTCTTCAAGCTTGCCAGCCTTTTCCAGCGCCCGGCGGATTTTCGGCAGGTTGCGCCCGACCTTCATGATGACCGCCCCATCCGTCCCGGAAAGGCGGTCCGTCAAAACATCTTCTCCAAGTGTACCGGGAAGCACGCTTAAAATATCGTCGCCTTGCACCAGCGGCAGGCCAGCCATGGACCAGCATCCCGACATGGCGGTGATGCCAGCCACGACCTCGGCGGGATAAGACGGCGCCAACCGCAGATGCAGGTGCATATAGGAGCCATAAAACAGCGGATCGCCTTCGGAGAGCACGGCAACATTTCGCCCAGCCTCGAGATGCACGGCAATATCCTTCGCCGACTGATCGAAAAAACCCGCGATGGCATCTTTGTATTCATCGCCGTTTTTGTCGCTTTCGACGGTTACCGGGTAAACCAGCGGCATTTCCAGCGTGCCCGGACGAATGAAGGCTTCGACAATACCGCGACCGTTGCCGCTGCTTCCCTTCTTGCAGAAGAAGGCGAGAACATCGGCACTTTCGATGGCACGCACGGCTTTCAGCGTCAAAAGCTCCGGATCGCCGGGACCGGTGCCGACGCCAACAAGCTTGCCCTTGGGATGTTCAAGGAGTGCCGCGCTCAAAGGCCCGCCCTCGCAACCGCGTTGATCGCAGCGGCGGTCATGGCCGAGCCGCCGAGACGCCCCTTGACGATGGCGTAGGGAATAGCGAGCGAACTTGCCTCCAGGGCGTCTTTCGATTCCGCCGCACCCACAAAGCCAACGGGCATGCCAATGATGGCCGCCGGGCGGGCATCGCCTTTTTCCAGTATTTCGAGGAGATAGAACAAGGCGGTTGGTGCATTGCCGATCGCGACAAGCGCGCCATCCAGCTTGTCCGCCCACAGATCAAGGGCGGCGGCGGACCGTGTGTTGCCTATCCGTTTCGCAATATCGGGCGTGCGAGCATCGCGAAGGGTGCAGATAACCTCATTGCCGGCCGGAAGGCGCGCGCGCGTCACGCCATGCGCCACCATCTCAGCATCGCAGAGGATAGGCTTGCCAGCGAGGAGGGCGGAACGCGCAGCGCCAACGAAATCGGGCGAAAAGCGGAAGTGGCTTGCCGCCTCCACCTGGCCACAGGCATGGATCATACGAATGGCGATATCTGCCTGTTCATCGCTGAAGGCGGACAGATCCGCTTCTTCACGGATGATGGCGAAGGAGCGTTCATAGATCGCATTGCCATCGCGAATATAGTCATAGTCGGTCATCAGTCATCCTGTCGAAGCGCCGCGCCGATTACTCCCGTGCCCAGACGGACAAGAAAGGTGGCAGCGTTTTCTCCGGGCTTATGTTCTTTTTCGTAAAGACGGGCAAGCCGCGAAAGCGCCGTCCTGCGATGCTGAAAAGGTAAAATGCCATTGGGCGCGTCGCCGGCGCGGCCCGAAATAGAAAATGCCAGGCCTTCAGCGGTGCCGGAAAACGTCAGAAGCGCCGGTCCTGGATGGGCACATCCCTTGCCACAGCCGGAAATATGAAGCGTGAAAGAGCCATCCAGCAGGGAAGGGCATTCTTCAGCCGCAAAGGCGGCCAACTCATGGGTGGCAAAGAAGGCCGACCCACAACGTGGCGCGCCCGAGCACACGGCAACGGAAGAGCGCGCGTCCCCGAAAGCAGTGATAACACCCGTCTCGCCCGCCACCGCAAGCAAATCGCGGCAGACCGCAGAAGGACCGAATAATAGCAGGCTATGGTTTGGCGATGGCCGCAACGTTTCGATACCGAGCGCATCGGCCTGCTCGCAGAGCTTCGCCAGATCGGAAGCCGGGAGTTGCCCGAAAGCAGGTGCGATGCCGACAGCAAAGCAATCCTCTCCCGTCGTCATCAGCCCCAATGGCAGAGACGTGTCCGTAAGTTCATCGGCAATCTCTCCAGCCAGCAGACGATCTCCGCAGATCGACCTCGTCGTTGCAACATCCAGATCGCGGCCGCGGGCAAGCGGTCCTTGAGCAGCCAGATGGACGAGCAGAGAGACAACTATATCCGGCGCCGCGTGCGTCTCTATCAACCCTGCCCTAAGCGCCTTCGGCTGCGGCCCGCCAAGCATCAATTGCCAAAGGGTTCTGCCACCCAGAGACGCCGCCTTCAGGCGAATATCGGCCAGCAAACCATCCAGAGACAGGCGACCGCCACCATCAATGACGACCGACATCTTGGCGGCGAGTTTTTCATGAAGTCGAAGCCTGCCGGCTTCTCGCCGAATTGCTGCGGCAAGCGGGCGGGCATCGGCAATTTCCGTATCATCCCGACCGGCGAGAGGCGAGGTCTCTATCGCAAGTCCGTGACGAAGCGGCAGGTCCAGCGCCAGTACCTCCTTCTCCAGCGCAATCGCACTGTCGGGCGTCAGACCGCGAAACTGCACCCCGCCGCGGGCGGTGATGTCGATCAATCCGTTGCCATGCCGCTCAGCAAGATGGCAAAGCGCCACCATCTCGCGCGGCGATATATCAGCCTCAAAAGCAATTCGCGACAAAAACCCGTCGCCTGTCCGCATGGGGGCGGAAAGGGCGGGGCAGACGCCACGGCGGCCAAACGGCTGAACGGTTTCGGCGGCAACGGCCATCACGCCTTTCTCCTTTCGGAAAACGGCAGGATCAGCATTTCCAGTTCGGCATCAACCGCGTTGCGGCGGCTATGCCACAACCCGCGACGGCGCGCGGATAAAAAGCGTTCGGCCATCACCCGCGCCGCTGTCGGGTTTTCCCGCAGAAGAAAGTCGCGCACGGCCTCGTCGCCCAAATAGGCGTCGTAGAGGCATTCGATCAGAGATGAGGACACGACATGCGTCGTCTCCGCAAATCCGATCAGGCGGTCAACGGTTTCAAGCAGTTCCGCGGCACCGCGCGGCCCATGCCGCATCTGGCCGGCGATGAAGCGCGGGTTGACGGCGCGTGCCCGCACCACACGCGTCAGCGCCTGCGAGATCGTCCGCGCACGCGGGCGGGCCGGATCGGTCGTATCCAAGGCAACGATATCGGCAATATCCCCGAGCGCAGCCTTCGCAGCGGAAAAACCGCCAATGAAGGCGACATCAGACGAACCGTCGAGCAAATCCCGACCGGGATCATCGCCGGTATGAACGAGAAGATCGGCCCGGCGCACAAGTTCGGTAAAGCCGGCATCCTCAACGATGTCGAGTCCATCGGCGCCGCCAAAAGCATGGTTTGCAGCCTCGAGATATGCCCGCCCCAGCTCCTCGCGTTCCTCCCAGGTACCGCCCGCCAGCTTTTCCTCGATACCCGCGCCATAGGTGCCGGGCGCAGAACCGAAGATGCGCGCCGGGATATGCCCGAGCGCTGCGGCCTCCTCCGCAAGCGGATTGTCGCCCGGCGCTTCATCCCTGCGCGCGACGGCTTTGGTGGCGGCGTCGAGAAGCGCGATCAGCGCCGGAAACATGTCGCGGAACAGCCCGGAGATGCGGAACGTCACATCAACACGCGGTCGCCCGAGGCTGGCGGGCGGCAAAACCTCGATACCGGTGACACGACCGGTAGCGGGGTCATGCATCGGCCTTGTCCCCATCAGATGCAGCGCCTGCGCCACATCCTCACCGCCATTGCGCAGGCTGGCGCTGCCCCAGAAATCGAAGACCAGGTGCTTCGGCCAGTCGCCATGGCTCTGTAGATGATGGCGCAATACTTCTTCAGCTGCCATTTTGCCGAGTTCAAATGCCGTCGGCGTCGGCATGGTACGGGGATCGGCGGCATAAAGGTTGCGACCAGTGGGCAGCACATCGAGCCGCCCGCGCGCAGGTGCGCCGGAAGGGCCGGGAACGATATGCAGGCCATTGAGCGCGGCAATCAGGGCGGCTTTTTCCGATTTGGCGCTTTCAAGCCTCAGAAGGTCGGTCTCACCCTCGGCACTGCGGCCAAAAACATGCTGGCCGTCCTTGATCGCAAAATCCTTGAGGTCGCAGAGAAAAGCATCGATGCGCGACAGCGCCGCATCTGGATCATCTTTCTCCACCACGCCCGCTTCCGCCGCAAGCCCGGTCTCCAGCGCCTTTTCAACGATCAGTTTCGCCAGCCGGTCACGCCGGCGGCGATCCAACCCATCCGCCTGCGCATATTCATCGACCAGTTGCTCCAGCGCCGACTGCTCCGGCGAAAGCCCGGCATTCACGAGTACTGGCGGAACATGGCCGATGGTCACGGCCGCGATGCGCCGCTTGGCGACCGCCGCCTCGCCCGGATTGGAAACGATGAACGGATAGACCACCGGCAGTGAGCCGGTGACAATTTCGGGAAAACAATTGCAGGAAAGCGCTACCGTCTTTCCGGGCAGCCATTCCAGCGTTCCATGCGCGCCCACATGCACGATGGCATGCGCACCCGCAATCCGCTGCATCCATGCGCCGAAGGCAACAAGCGCGTGACGTGGCGGCAGGGCGGGGTCGTGGTAGTCCACCCGACGATCCTCATTGCGGCCCCGGTCCGGCGCGAGCGCCACGAACACTTCGCCGAAACGTGCGGCGCGGAACCGGAACGCGCCATCGACGAATGCGTCGTCATCGATTGCCGCGCCCCATGTCGCGTTCACGGATGCGGCAGATGCCGACGGCAAGGCGGAGAAAAAAAACTCGTAGGTGGAAAGATCAATTGCCGCTTCCTGTTGTTCGACGCAGGCGAGCAACGCCCGCGCAGTCTCAGGAATATCCTCGACCGTATAGCCTGCCCCGGCGAGATCCTGCATCATTTCGAGAACGCTTTGCGGCACATCGAGACCGACGGCATAACCGGTTCGCCCGGGCGCCGCACCGGGATAGTCCGGCATCAGAATAACGATCCGCCGATCCCGTGGAGCGGCATTCCGCAGCCGCAGGAAAGCGGCGATGCGATTTGCAGCCTGCTCGATGCGATCAGCCTCGGGTACATTGAGCAAACTCGCGCCGCCATCCACACGCGCCTGTTTGAATGAGATCGCACCGACGAGAATCCGGCCATCCAGCTCCGGCAGGACGACATGCATGGCGAGATCGGAAGGATTGAGACCGCGCGCATTTTCCGCCCATCCGTCCCTCCGCGTCGTCGCCATCACCACCTGAAACACCGGAACGCCCATCCGGTCAAACAAGGTTGCCCCGTCATCATCAGTCTGACTGGCGAAGGCGGTGGCGGCAATGATGGCGGCGGGCTTCAGATCGGGCAGCGCCGTTTCGAGGAAACGGATCGCCTCGCCATCCTTCAGACCACTGACAAAAATCGGCAATGGCGCAAAGCCGCGCTGCGAGAGCGCCTTAAAAAGCGCGTCCACCGGTGCGGCATCTGCCGCCAGAAGCATGGAGCGGTAAAACAGAATGGGCAGAACGGGCACACCTTCGGGAAAACCCGCGCAGGCTTCCGCCCTATCCACAACGCCCCTGCCGGGCCGGTAGAAACCGGCTTTTGGTAGCGGCTCGGCTTCGATATCCGGCCATGCCTCGGCCCTTGCAAGAGCGGCGAGACCAAGGGCAAGCCGATCCATATTCTCTTGCCCACCCTCACGGAAGAAGGAGAGGACCGAGGCCAAAATCCGCCGATCGACGGTCGAGGCCGCTTCCAGTTTCTCGTCCCTTTCGCTGCACTCACCCGGCAAAAGCAGAAGCTTGATGCCACGCCCGTGCGCAAGAATGGAAAGCTGATCGACGCCGTAACGCCAGCGTTCCGCGCCGCCGAGAATCCGGATAAGAATAACCTTGGCATGTTCCGCCGTCTTTTCGACCCAGAGATCGACCGACATGGGATGCCGAAGCTCGGAGAGGTTGGCGGCTGACAGGGAGGGGAGCGCCCCCCCTGTTCGCCGCCAGGCCTGTTCCAGCCCGGCAAGATCGCTTGCCGAAAAAGACAGTATCACCACATCAGACCGGGGCTGGTTGAGATCAACCGGCTCGATCAGATCGTCCAGAGACGAGGATGTGGTAGCGAGGATGTGCATCGTTAGGCGGCCAGCATCTGTTCGATCTTTTCGCGGTTGATGCCCTTTTCGCCGATGACGACGAGGCGGCTGCGGCGTTCCTCACCCGCAGCCCAGGGCCGGTCGTAATAATGGTTGACTCGGCTGCCGACAGCCTGCACCTGCAGGCGCATCGGCTTCGCGGCAATTTCGATGAAGCCCTTGATGCGCAGGACATTTTCGGCAGCAGCCGTCTTGGCGATACGGGCCGCCAGCGCTTCCGGATCGGTAACAGTCGGCAGATCGATGACGAAGCTGTCGAAATCGTCATGCTCGTGGTCGAGTTCGCCATCGTGGTGGGTGCGGCGGTTTTCGATATCCTCTTCCACCGCAAGGCCAAGACCGATCAGCACGGCGGGGTCGATGGCGCCATTGGAGGCCACAACGATCTTTGCCGCCTTCGGCAGATGTTCGAGAACATGCGCCTTGGCCTTGTCCAGACCGGCGTCATCCAGCAGATCGGCCTTGGTCAGCACGATAAGATCGGCACAGGCGACCTGATCCTCGAAAACCTCTTCGACCGGGTCATCGTGATCGAGCGCCTCGTCATTTGCCCGTTGGGTGGCGAGCGCTTCCATGTCGTGCGCCACCTGACCCTCGGCAAGGGCGGCGCCATCCACTACGGCTACGACGGCGTCCACCGTCACACGGCTCTTGATCGCCGGCCATTGGAAGGCCTGCACCAAGGGCTTCGGCAGGGCAAGGCCCGAGGTCTCGATGAGGATATGTTCCACCTTCGGCTGGCGGCTCAGAATCTGTTCGATGGCGGGCTGGAAATCATCCGCCACCGTGCAGCAGATGCAGCCATTAGCCAGTTCGACGATGTTTTCTTCCGGGCAGCTTTCAATACCGCAACCTTTGAGAATCTCGCCATCGATGCCAATATCGCCGAATTCGTTGACGATGATCGCCAGCCGCTTGCCGTCCAGCTTTTCGAGAAGACCGCGCAGCAGCGTGGTTTTGCCGGCCCCCAGAAAGCCGGTAACGATGGTGCAGGGAACGCGGTCCAGAAGGGTGCTCATGATCTCTCCTCGGTAAAATCGAATGGGGGAATGCGCGCCACCATGCCGCGCTTTAAGGGTTCGGGGCGGCCGCGCCAGGGCATCAGACCATCGGGGGCGGCCGCCAGCAGCTGCGCACCGGTCAGCAAATCTTCCGCATCACCGGTCGTCAGCCCGCCGAAGACATAGGACCAGCCATTGGCGCTGCGCAGCACGGCGCTAAGCCCGCGCTTGCAATTGGCGAGGCAGTTGACGGAGCGAACGGTGACACCGGTTTCCTGCGCCTTTGCGATGACGGCATCGGCGAGACGTAAACCGGGGCGCGGTTCGGCATTGGGATCGGTTTCATCGCGGCAGCTTCTGCAAACGAAGACGGTCACGCCGGACGCTGTTTCGTTCTGCGTGTTTCCGCCTGCACATGAAGATGTCGCTGAAATATCCAAACCGTATCGTTTCCCGCGCCTTACAAAAAATCTCGGGGGTGCGGATGCCGAATACGGCATGCGGACAGACGCAAGCCGGGTGTTCGATCTAACCGACTGACCGGAGCACCCCGCCCGGCAGACGTTTTTCCTGAAACGGCAGGTCTCCTGGCTCGCGGCTTTACATCCTGACACCGCCTTCCCGAACCCGTTAAGGCGTCCAGTGGCTTTACGGTGCGGGCTTACCGCTTACAGTTGCGGGGGCAGCCACGGAATGACCCGGTAATCGGGTTGGAACCGTGTTCCCTCTTAGCTTTTCCCGTTGCCGGGAAAAGACCGTCAGTCCGTTACCCTTAGGCTGAACGGGCGTGGGGGTCAATGCCGCGACCCTGTGGCCCGCACATTGCCGGGTGCGGCAAATTGGGTATAGTCGCCGCTCCGAATGGCGGGGCACCGGGTCCCACGCCGCTGGATGAAAAGGAAAACGCGATGACACGTGACATCAGCGACAGCGAAGCCGAACGTCACCGGCAGAAAATGGTCAACCGCAAAACGGTGCAGGACGCCGAGGTTGCGGAAAAGACCATCGAAAAAGGTCTGCTGATGATCAATACCGGCCCGGGCAAGGGCAAATCCACCGCCGCTTTCGGCCTTGCCCTGCGCATGCTCGGCACTGGGCGGCGGGTCGGCGTGGTGCAATTCATCAAGGGTGCATGGTCGACGGGAGAACAGCAGGCGCTGAATTTGTTCGGCGACAGGGTGGTGTGGCGCACCATGGGCGAAGGGTTCACCTGGGACACGCAGGATTTGAAGCGCGACGTCGCGGCGGCGGCAAAGGCCTGGGAAGAAGCCAAGGTCCTGATGGCCGACGAGACCGTCGGCCTGCTGATCCTCGATGAGCTGAACATCGCGCTCCGTTACGATTACCTGCCACTGGAGGAGGTGGTCGAAACGCTATCCAGCCGAAGGCCCGATCTGCACGTCATCGTTACCGGCCGCAACGCCAAGCAACCGCTCATCGACGCGGCCGATATGGTGACGGAAATGACCCTCGTGAAACATCACTTCAAGGCCGGCGTAAAAGCGCAGGCGGGGATAGAATTCTGACATGGCTGCACGCGTGCTGATGTTTCAGGGAACCGGCTCGGATGTCGGTAAATCGCTGATGGTGGCAGGCCTTGCCCGTGCCTTCACCCGGCGCGGCCTGTCCGTCATGCCGTTCAAGCCGCAGAACATGTCAAACAATGCGGCCGTGACCGCCGATGGCGGCGAGATCGGCCGCGCACAGGCGCTGCAGGCACGGGCGGCGGGCGTGCCGCTTTCCGTGCACATGAACCCGGTGCTCCTGAAGCCGCAGAGCGAGACCGGCGCACAGGTGGTGGTGCAGGGCAAGATCGCCGGCAATGCCAGGGCGGCCGATTATCAGCACATGAAGGCCGGGCTGATGCCGCGCGTGCTCGAAAGCTTCAACCGCCTGAAACAACGGGCCGATCTGGTGCTGGTGGAAGGGGCGGGCAGCGCCTCCGAAATCAACCTGCGTACCAATGACATCGCCAATATGGGTTTTGCCAGAGCTGCGGACGCGCCTGTGATCCTGATCGGCGATATCGACCGGGGCGGCGTCATCGCCAGCCTCGTCGGCACGAAAGCCGTACTCGAAGCTGAAGACGCGGCGATGATCGAAGGTTTCATCGTCAATCGCTTTCGCGGTGATCCGGCCCTGTTTTCAGACGGCATGCGGATAATTAGGGAACAGACCGGCTGGGCTTCTATCGGGCTTCTGCCACATTTCTCAGATGCCGCCAAACTGCCGGCGGAAGATGCGCTGGGGCTCTCCGGCCCCGCCCAACAGAAGCCTGGCGCAAAGATCCGCATCGCCGTGCCGATCCTGCCGCATATTTCCAATTTCGACGATCTCGATCCGCTGGATATGGAACCGGATGTCGAACTGATCCGCGTGCGGCCGGGCGAAACCATTCCGGCCGATTGCCGGCTGGTGCTGCTTTGCGGATCGAAAGCCACCATCGCCGATCTTGCCGTGCTGAAAGATGCGGGCCTAGACATCGATATAAAGGCGCATATGCGGCGCGGCGGCTACGTTCTCGGCCTTTGCGGCGGATACCAGATGCTCGGAAAAACCGTTGCCGATCCTGACGGCATCGAGGGATCGCCCACAACTGTCGATGGGCTCGGTCTGCTTGATGTCGACACGGTTTTGACGGGCGACAAAAGGCTGGTTTCCGTTCAAGGCGTGAGCTTTGATGGTATTGGTTTATCCGGCTACGAAATGCATGTCGGGGAAACCACGGGAGCAGCGGGCAATCTGGCGTTTTCGACGATCGACGGGCATAGCGATGGAAGCATTTCACCCGACGGTCGCGTCTTCGGCACCTATATTCACGGCCTCTTCGCGGATAACAGCCAGCGGAGCGCGTGGCTGGAACGTCTCGGCGGGCAGGGCACGGAGCTGAACTATGATGAGCAGGTGCATACGGTTCTCGACCGTCTCGCTGCACATATGGAACAGCACCTCGATCTCGACCGTCTGCTTGCTATAGCGCGATAAGGATCGCCAGAAGTCCGAACAGGCCGATCAATAGCAGGTCGGCAATCCGCACAAGCCGCAGCGCCCTGCGAATATCGCCGGCAACCAGCGCCGCCCTGCCACCTTCACCCATGAAACGCGCCTCGATCATCTGACCGCCATAGGAGCGCGGCCCTGCGAGCGCAAAGCCGAGAGCACCGGCCAACGCCGCCTCCGGCCAGCCAGCGTTGGGAGAACGGTGATGATGGGCATCGCGACGTATCGCAGCCATAGCCCTGCCGGGTGATGCGCCCTTAACAAAAAACGCGGCAACCACGAAAAGACCGCCGCTCAACCGTGAGGCCGGCAGATTGACCAGATCGTCCAGCCGGGCGGAGGCCCAGCCGAAGGCCTCATGGCGGGGTGAGCGATGGCCGATCATGCTGTCAGCCGTATTGATCGCCTTGTAAGCCGCGCCGCCCGGCAGGCCCAGGATGCCGAGCCAGAAGGCGGGAGCGACGATGCCGTCGGAAAAATTTTCGGCCAGACTTTCAACCGCCGCCCGGCAGATCGCCGCTTCGTCCAGCTTTTGAGGATCCCGCCCGACGATCATCGATACCGCCTTGCGGCCGCCTTTCACACCCTCACGCTCCAGAGCAATGGCGACAGCCTCCACATGCTGCTCAAGACTTTTCTGCGCCGGAAGCGAAGCTCCCAGCACAGCAACCAGTAAAATGCCGAAGGGCAGAAAAAGCAGGGTGGATTGCGCAAACCACGCAACAAGCAGCGTCAGCCCGACGAAAACGAGGAGAGCCGCGACACCGGCTCCCTTGCGCTGTGAAAATGACGCACTCTCCCGGTTCCATTTTTTGTCCAGCAGCGCGATAAGCGAACCGATCCAGGTGACGGGATGGCCGATGCGTTTGAACAGCCATTCCGGATAGCCGGTCAGGCGTTCGATCACGAGCGACAGGAAAGCGAGAGCAAAAAACATGGGCGAAACAGTACCAGAAAAGGCGAAAGCTGCGATCCGTCACGGTGGCAATCTCGGCAGGGCGCGTCTGCTGTTTCCTGAAGCGCCTGAACCGTGGATCGACCTTTCGACTGGGATCAATCCGCACTCCTACCCGCATTCGCCGATCCCCGCCAGCGCATTCGCCCGCCTGCCGGAACCGGACGCCGCCGAAGAATTGAAAAGTCTGGCGGCAACGCATTTCAATGCGCCTTCCGCCCGGCATGTAGCGCTTTCCCCCGGCACGCAGATGCTGATGCCATTACTGGCTCAGATCGCTATCGCCCGCGGGGCAAAAAGCGGCGCCGTCCTTTCCCCCGCCTATGCGGAACATGCCCGAACCGCACGCATGGCCGGACTGGCTGTGACCGAGGCGGAAAACATCAGCGCGATGTCGGCTCATGACTATGGCGTCGTGGTCAATCCCAATAATCCCGATGGCCGCATCACGGATCGCACCGCCTTGTTGTCGCTGGCCGCCGCCATGCGCCGCAAGGGTGGGCTGCTCGTCGTGGACGAAGCCTTCATCGAGACAGGAGGTGCCGAAAGCCTCGCAAATGCCGCCTGTCAGGATGCACTGGTCATCCTGCGCTCTTTCGGTAAATTTTACGGCATGGCAGGCGTTCGGCTGGGTTTCGCGATTGCGCAGCCCGATATCGCTGCTGAACTGGAGGCAAGGCTCGGCCCCTGGGCGGTTTCCGGCCCGGCGCTGCATATCGCGACGCAGGCTCTGGCGGACGGGGAATGGCAATCGTCCATGCGTCTGCACCTTGCCGAAGACGCCCGGCGCATGAACGCCATGCTGGAAAAAGCGGGGCTGGCAATTGCCGGCGGCACGTCGCTGTTTACTCTGGTGCGGGATCCCCGCACCACAAACCTGTCCAGCCATCTTGGCCGACACGGCATTCTGGTCCGCATTTTTGATGAGAGGCCGAACGACATGCGTTTCGGCCTTCCCGGTAGCGAAACGGAGTGGCAGCGCTTTGAGGAGGCGCTGTCATCCTTTGACTATTCCTCGAAGGTGTAGGTCTCAATCGACTCCGGCTTCATTTCGATGGAGAAGCCCGGCAATTTCGGCGGCATGTAAGCGGCGTTTCTGATATCGCAGGGTTCGATGAAATGCTCGTGCAGGTGGTCGACATATTCGATCACGCGGCCTTCCTTCGTGCCAGATACCACGAGATAGTCGATCATCGACAGATGCTGCACATATTCGCAGAGGCCGACGCCACCGGCATGCGGCCAGACCGGCAGATTGTATTTGGCGGCGATCAGCAGCACCGCCAGCACCTCGTTCAGACCGCCCATGCGGCAGCTGTCGATCTGCACCACATCGATGGCGCCCTCGGCGATGAACTGCTTGAACATGATACGGTTCTGACACATTTCACCCGTCGCCACCTTAACCGGACCGATGGCCGCGCGGATCTTGCGATGGCCGGCGACGTCGTCCGGGCTCGTCGGCTCTTCAATGAAGAAGGGGTTGCAGAAGGCAAGCTTGTTGACCCACTCGATGGCCTGATCGACTTCCCAGACCTGATTGGCATCAATCATCAGGTAACGGTCGGGACCGATCACCTCACGGGCAATGGTAAGACGGCGAATATCGTCTTCCAGATCGCGGCCAACCTTCATCTTCACATGGTTGAATCCGGCATCGATGGCTTCCTGGCAAAGACGACGCAGCTTGGCGTCGTCGTAACCCAGCCAGCCGGCCGACGTGGTGTAGCAGGCATACCCTTCGTTCTTCAGCGTCTCGATACGTTCCTTCTTGCCGCTTTCGGCTTTTTTGAGGATCGCAAGCGCTTCGTCCCGGGTCAGCACGTCGGTCAGATAGCGGTAATCGACGATATCGGCAATTTCTTCCGGGCTCATATCGGCAACGAGCTGCCACACCGGCTTGCCGGCCTTCTTGGCCAGCAAATCCCATACCGCATTCACAACGGCGCCGGTGGCGAGATGCATCGCGCCCTTGTCCGGGCCGATCCAGCGCAACTGGCTGTCGCTCGTCAGATGTCGCCAATATTTGCCGGGGTTCTCGGTGACGGTGGCAAGATCGGTGCCAACCACCAGATGACGCATCGCTTCGATGGCCATGCAGCAGATGTCATTGCCGCGACCGATGGTGAAGGTCAGCCCGTGGCCTTTAAGACCCGGCTCATCGGTATCGAGAATGACATAAGCCGCCGAATAATCCGGGTCGGGGTTCATCGCGTCCGAGCCGTCGAGACTTTGGGACGTCGGAAAACGCAGGTCGAAAACACGCAGATCAGTAATTTTGGTCATGGCCGTTCACTCGCGGTCAGTGTCAAAGGAAATCGTTTAGTCGAGGTGGAAGGTTTCTTCCATCATCGCCCACCACTCGCCTTCCTTGCGGCTTTCGAGCGGTTGCTGACAGGGAATGGTGAAAGACCACCACTCCTGGTTCTTCGGGCTTGCAGCCATCTTCGCCATGTCGGCGCTGATATCGCTGCCGTGATATTCCCAATAGCCGAAGAGCAGATTTTCCGGCTCGCGCAGGAAGATCGTATAATTGCGGATATTGCAGTCGCTGATGAGCGCCAGAATTTCAGGCCAGACGGCGGCATGCAGCCTTTTATATTCCGCGATCATTTCCGGTTTGACGCCTATGACCATGCCCATGCGCTGCATGAAAAACTCCGTTATTGCTTGATGGTGGCGAGCGCCGCGCGCAACTTCGACTGTGGCAGGCTCAATCCCAGCCGTTCCGCTGCGGCAACGACCGGAGCGAAGCGGCGGCGCTTCTTTTCATCGTGGTTGCCGGCGATATCGGCCAGCCGATGCGCGAGAAAGGGATTGCGCAAACGCGCCCGCAGCACGCCAATATAGGCCTGCGCCTCTTCTCCCATGCCTTCAGCGGCAAAGACCGGCAGAACCTCGTCCCGCCAAAGCGTCTCCAGATCCGCAACGAGAATATCGTCGACCATTGCCTGACGCACGGTTTCATCCTTGCCTCGCCCATCCTGCAACCAGCGCTCCGCCAGATAGGAATGACCGAGATTGAGCAGGAAAAGCTTCAGCTTTTCATAATGATCGAGATCATCGGTCAACACCACGGCGGGGTGCGTGCAGGGAAGGACAAGCCCGTCCTGCTTCTCGATTGCCCAGAGTGCATAGGGCTCCGCGACGGCACCCACCGGGTCGATAGGCTCGGAGACGATGCGATCCACGAGACTATTGGCGAAACGGCACTTCTCATTCAGATAAAAGGCAAAACCCGCCGGCAATTGCCATTCATCTGCAAGCCGGCGAATGACCTGTTTCAGCTTTTCGCCATTACGTGGCACGAGCTCACAAGGGAAGATGGAGACCGGTGCTTCCGGATTGCTCTGAAAACGCTCCAGCAGCAACATGCAGAGTTTGGCCGGAAAGCTTTTCGGTACGATCGTGAAATCGTCAGCAAGCCCGGCATTATCAGCCGAATCCAGCTCATAACCGCGATCGCCCGTATTGGACAGAATGACCTCGGCCTCGCAGGCAAGGCGGCGCACTTCGGCCCAGTCGGTCGCAGCCGTCAATGCCCGCGCGACAGCCCCGCCCCGAATTTCCTCATCCACTTCCTGCCCATCGCGGATGCCGCAAATACGCACGGGGTAGGGCGCCCCGCCGTTCAGCGCCGTAACACGCTTCAGGCTCTCCGCGTTGCCGGTCGTCTGTACAATCGCGATGCGCCCCAGAGCCTCGCCCTTGTCCAGCGCCTGCGAAACAAAGAGATCCGCATGCGCCAGAAGAAAGCGGCTGGTGCCGAATTGCAGGATGGGCGTATCGGGCGTCATGCGACCTCCACCATGCCCTTGATAACTCCGGCCTTCGGATCGGTCAGGCCGGCGAATCGTGAGGGCACATCGGCAAGCGTCATGCGATGGGTGATCAGTGCTTCCGGTACCTTGCCCTCCCGCAGCGCCTGCAGGACGCGCTCGAAATCCTCAGGCGTAGCATTGCGACTGCCGAGCAGCGTCGTTTCCCTCTTGTGGAACTCCGGATCGTTAAAGCTGATATCGCTGGCGACGATGGAGACCAGCACATAGGAACCGCCATGGCCGACAAAGGAAAAGCCGCGTTCCATGGCTTTCGGATTGCCGGTCGCGTCGAAGACCGCATCGAAAAAATCGCCGCCGGTAATGTTGGAGAGGCAATCCCTGTCGCCCTCGCCGAGCGCCACCGTGTGTACGACCCCGAGATGCTCTCTGCAGAAATCCAGCCGGTCGCTGCGCCCATCGATCATGGTCACTTCGCCGCCATCGAGAACCGCGAAAACCGCAACCGCCATGCCGATCGGGCCGGCGCCGACGATCAGAACCTTCTGCCCCTTCTCGACTGCGCCACGGCGCACCGCATGCGCACCGATAGCCAGAAATTCGGTCATCGCCGCCTGATCGAGGCTCAACCCCTCCGCCTTCAGCACGAATTGTTGCGGCACGCTCAGATATTCGACCATGCCGCCATCGCGATGAACGCCCAGCACACCAATATTGCGGCAGCAATTGCTCTTGCCCTTCAGGCAGGCGCTGCATTTGCCGCAAGAGATATAGGGAATGACGGTGACCACGTCGCCTGCGGACAGATGGCTGCCTTCCGGCGCCTCTTCCACCGTGCCGGAAAGCTCATGGCCCATGATGCGCGGATAAGAGAGATAAGGCTGGTTGCCCGTGAAGATGTGCAGATCCGTGCCGCAAACCCCGATGCGGCGAATACGCACCAGCACTTCGCCTTCGCCACGCACTGGTGTCGGCAGTTCCTTGGAAACGAGTTGACCTGGGGTTTCGCAGAAAATCGCCAGCATGTATCACCTGTGGGAAAGGGAATAAAAACGAACGGCGTTACCGCCAAAGACTGCCGCATGGTCCTTTGCCGGCACGATATCGCGGCAGAAATCCAGCCACACCTGATAGTCGCCCGCCAGCCGCAACACCGGCCAATCACTGCCGAAAATCACGCGGTTGCCGCCAAAGAGTTCCAGAATGGTCTCGGCATAAGGCCGTATCGCTTCCGGCCGCTGATCGCCGCGCTCGGTCAGCAGACCGGAAAGCTTGCAATGGACATTCGGAAGAGCCGCCAGAGCGGCCATATCCTTGCGCCAGTCGCTGTAGTGTCCGGCGGCAATCAGCGGCTTCGCGCCATGATCGATGACGATCGGCAATTGCGGATGGCGGCGAGCAAAGGCGAGGAGATGCGGCAGATTGGGCGGCAGGACCAGCGCATCGAACGCCAGACCGTGCTCTACCAGCGTCGCCACGGCGGGATCGAGTGCCGGATCATCGATCCAGGCGACATCCTCGATGCTCTGCAACATCGGACGCACACCCTTGAACGCCGGATGTTTTGCCCGACGGGCGATTTCACTCGCCGCATCGGCGGACTTCATATCCACCCAGCCGACAACGCCCCTGATGAAATCGGTCTTTTCCGCCAGTTCCAGCATGAAATCCGTGTCGGCCGCCGTCTCCATCGTCTGAACCAGCACGGTGCCGGAAACTCCGGCGGCGGCCAGCAAAGGCGACAGGTCGGCGGGGAGAAAATCCCGGTAGATGGCGGCGAGCGACGGCGGCGGCCACTGCCCGGCGCGATCCTTCATCAGCCAGAAATGCTGGTGGGCGTCGATGAGCATCGCCTCAGGCCTTTCCGCCCGGTACGGGCGCACCTTCGGCGACCAGGCCGCGCCTTTGCAGTTCGGACCAGAATTCATCCGGGATCGACTGCTCGAACCACTCTATATTGGAGGCGAGTTGCTGCGCATTGCGCGCACCCGAAACGACCGTGACCGATGCCGGATGGGCAAGCGGAAATTGCAGTGCGGCCGCCTGCAGCGATACGCCGAGTTCCTCGCAAACACCCTGCAGCGCATCGACACGCGTAAGAATATCGGCAGGTGCGTCGGCATAATTGAATTTGCGGTTGCCGGCCAGAATGCCGGAATTGAATGCACCGGCGACAACGATGGCGACACCGCTTTCAGCGCAACGGTTCATGAAAGCAAGGCTCTGCTGCTCCAGCAGCGTATAACGGCCGGCAAGCATGGCGACGTCTATATCGAAGACATCCATGGCGTCGCTGACGATTTCCCACTCATTGACACCAAGGCCGACGGCCCCCGTCGATCCCTCCTCGCGCAGCTTGCCAAGCGCCCGGAAGCCGCCGCCGGTGGTCAACTGCTCCCAGTAGTGCTGATGCTTTTCGCCATGGGTGAAGGAGCCTATATCATGCACATAAAGAATATCCGGCTTCAGAACGCCTAGCCGTTGCTGGCTTGCCTCGAAGGAGCGCAGAATACCGTCATAGGAATAATCATAGACCGGGCGGAACGGCAGGGGCGTTATATAGGCATCCTCCTCCGGACCGACGGTCTCGTCCGGCACCATCACACGGCCGACCTTGGTGCTCAGCGTGTATTCGTTCCGGTCATGCTCCGTCACCATGGTGCCGAGGCGGCGCTCCGACCGCGTATAGCCGTAGAACGGCGCGGTATCAAAATAACGCATGCCGCTTTCCCATGCCTTGTCGAACGCGCCCTTGGATTCCTCATAGGGCGTGACGCGGTAGAGATTGCCCATCTGGGCGCAACCGAGGCCCATGACGGTGACGTCGACGGCGCGGCGCGGCAATTTACGTGTATCGGAGACTTTCATCGCAGGGACTTTCCAGCTCGTCTTTGGAAGGACGCGCCGCCGCAAGGCGGCGCGCCGTCAGCATTAGTAAAGCACGTTCTTGGCTTCAGGCTTCTCGATATTGTCCTTGGTGACAACAACAACGCCGGTATCGACGAACTTCTCAACCTTTTCCTTGTTGATGAGCTTGGTCACGGTTTCCACGCCCTTTTCACCCATCTGGTAGGAACCCTGAACCACGATGCCGGCAAGCGTGCCGTCCTTGACGAAGCTCTGCAAATCCTGGTTACCGTCAAAGCCGATGGCGATGACCTTGCCGGCCTTGCCGGACTGGGCAAGCGCGCGGCCGACACCGATGGCCGTCGGCTCATTGGCGCCGAAAATGCCCTTCAGGTCGGAATTGGCGGCCAGCACGTCGGTGGTCTGGTTCAGCGCGGTCGCCATCTGCGACTGCGAATAGAACGGACCAACGATCTGAAGCTTCGAGTGCATCTGGATGTAGTCGGTAAAACCGCCGACACGGCCGATTTCGGAACCGGCACCGGCGACATAGGACATGACGGCAATCTTGCCTTCCGTGCCAACCTTGTCGATCAGCGCCTGGGCCGCCAGTTCGCCGGCCTTCTTGTTATCGGTTGCCAGGAACGACTGGTAATATTGCTCCGAACCCTTGGCGAGCTGCGAGTCGATCAAAACGACGGGAATACGGGCTTCCCAGGCCTTCTTGACGGCCGGCACTAGCGCGTCCGGGTCGGAAGGTGCCAGGACAATGCCCGCGACCTTACGATTGATGGCGTTTTCGACCATGTTGACCTGGTCGGCAATGGCGGACTCGGCAGCCGGACCCTGGAATGTCATGGTATTGCCGGAAGAGTTCTTCATCGCCGCATCAGCACCCTTCTGAACATTCTGCCAGAAGGTGGAGTTGACGGTCTTGACGATGACGGCGATCTCACCGGCCTGCACGGTGGAAACGCTCCACAGCGCGATTGCGGATGTCAGAAGGGCAGTCGCAATTTTCTTCATTTCTTCCTCCGTGATGTCGGCATACCGGGCCTCCCCTGCCGATCTTTTTTGCGGAAAGGGTCCGCAGCCCTTTGGTCAGCGGCGGTTGCGCAGCTGGTCGATCCAGACGGTGACCAGAATGACGAGGCCGATGATGATCTGTTGCGTGAAGGCGGACACGCCATTCATATTGAGACCGTTGCGCAGGATGCCGATGACGAAGGCGCCAATGGCCGTGCCGGAAATGGTGCCGACGCCGCCGATCAGCGATGTGCCGCCGATAACGGCGCTGGCGATTGCGTCCAGCTCATACATCACACCTTCGTTTGGCTGGGCGGTAACGAGACGCGACATCAGCACGCAGCCCGTGAGCCCGGCGAGCGTGCCGGACAGGATGTAGGTGAAATTGGTGACACGGGCGACATTGACGCCGGAAAGGCGCGCGGCTTCGGCGTTGGAACCGACAGCGTAAATGTGACGGCCAAGGATCGAGCGGTTGAGCATGAAGGAAACCGCAAGCGCAATCACCACCATCAGGATGACGGGGTAGGGGATACCGGGAAACACCACATTCGGAAAGCCGTCGTCACCGATAGTGACGATGCGAAAGAGGGCGCCGTTGCCAAGTTCGCCAAAGGATTCGCCGAGGCCCGAAACGGCACGCGCGCCGGTGATTTGCAGGGCCACGCCGCGGGCGATCAACATCATGCCTAAGGTGGCGATGAAGGGCGGCAGCTTGAAACGGGTGACCAGAAGACCGTTAATGAAGCCGCAGAGCGATCCCGTCAGAATGCCGAGCAACATGCCGACCGGCACCGGCATACCGAGTTCCTTCACCGCAAGAGCGGCGACGACACCGGCGAGCGCCAGCACCGAACCGACCGAAAGATCGATACCACCGGTGATGATGACGCAGGTAGCCCCGATGCCGAGCAGCGCGATGGACGTGACCTGCAAGGCAATCGTCATGCCGTTATTGACGGTGAAGAAGGCGCTGCTGGTGGCGGAGAACACCGCGACGAGGGCGAACAGGCTGCCGAGCGCGGCAAACTTCTGGATGATGTCCTTCTGGCGATCGCTGACAGCGAAGCCCTTTTTGGGTTCTGCAATATTGGCCATGTCGTTCCTCACTGCGCGGCCCGGCCGTAACCGGACGCATACCGCATGATTTCTTCCTGATTGGTCTTGGCGGTTTCTAGCACGCCCGTAATTCGGCCCTGATGGAAAACGGCGATACGATCCGTCAGCCCAAGAATTTCCGGCAGTTCCGAACTGATGAGAATGACGCCGATACCCTGCGCGGCGAGCTCGTCCATGATCTTGTAGATCGCGAATTTCGCGCCGACATCGATACCGCGCGTCGGCTCGTCGAAGAACAACACGCGCGACTGCCGGAACAACCATTTGCCGATGATGATTTTCTGCTGGTTGCCGCCGGAAAGCAGTCGCACCGTCTGCCCGATGGAGGGAGTACGGATATTCAGGAGATCGACGTAGCGCTTTGCTACATCGTCATGCCTCTTGAAGTCGATGAGCCCGAAACGGTTGGAAACCTCGCCGAGATTGGCAAGCGTCGTATTGGCCGCCACTGACATCTTGATGGCGAGGCCATCGCTTTTGCGATCTTCCGAGAGATAGGCGATGCCTTCTTCGATGGCGTCCTGCGGTGAGCCGATCGAAAGCTCGCGCCCGTTGAAAACGATCCTGCCCGCATCGAGCGGATCGGCGCCGAAGACAGCCCGGGCGACTTCGGTGCGGCCGGCACCCATCAACCCGGCAAAACCGAGGATTTCACCACGGCGCAGCGAAAAACCGACGTCGTGGAACACGCCGCTGCGCGTCAGGCCCTCCACGGAAAAAATAACGTCTTCCGTGGGGCGCGATGTCCGCTCGGGGAATTTGTCTTCCAGCGAACGCCCCACCATGCGCGTGACAATGTCATCAACGGTGATCGAGGCAAAATCGTCGGTTGAAATATAACGTCCGTCGCGCAGAACCGTCACACGATCGACGATTTCGGCCATTTCATCGAGACGATGGGAAATATAAACGATCCCGACACCGGATGCCTTGAGATCGCGGATGACCTTGAACAGGAGCCGGGTCTCCTGCTCGGTCAGCGAAGAGGTCGGCTCATCCATGATGAGCACTTCAGCGTCAAGAGAAAGCGCCTTGGCGATTTCCACCATCTGACACTGAGCGACCGAAAGGCCGCGGACAATCTGGTCCGGATCGATATCCACACCCAGCCGGTCGAGACAACGCTTGGCATCGAGACGCAGCTTCTTGCGGTCGACGAGGAAACCACGACGTGGTTCGCGCGCAAGATAGATGTTTTCAGCGACGGAAAGATGCGGAACGAGGTTGAGTTCCTGGTGGATGATGGCGATGCCGGCGGCTTCGGATTCCAGCGGCGATGCATATTGCACCTTCGCACCTTTATGAAGGATGGTGCCGTCGCTCGGCTGATAGACGCCGCTGACGATCTTCATCAGCGTCGATTTTCCCGCGCCATTTTCGCCGCAGACGGCATGCACCTCGCCTGCGCGCAGATCGAAATGCACGTTCGAAAGTGCTTTGACGCCGGGAAATTCCTTGCTGATATTATCGAGGCGCAGGAGCACCGCGCGCTGTCCGTGCGCCATCTGTTCGGACGAAAAATCGCCCCGAATTGTCGATGCGCCTTGCGACATCTGGAAACCTCCACCCTGTTCCCCGCTCCACCGGGGGCCTTTAACAGGGCAAATGGTTAGGCCGGTTTTTTATAATGGTCAAGCCAATTAGGTTAAAAATTGGAGGCTGGCTTTAGAGGCAACGGATAGCCATCGTGAGAAACTTTAAAATAGTATCGTATTTTCAGTATATTGAGTAATTTCTTGCGTATTGCTACACTTGGCGTTACGGTAAGGCCAAATACAAGCATCACGAAGGCTTCAGCAAAAAACACATGAGTGGTCAGGCCAAAATAGCGGAACCGCGCAGGCTGTATCAACAGATTGCGGATCAGATACGCGAACTCATCGACATGGGTGAATTCCTGCCTGGGACGCGGCTTCCCGCCGAACGGGAACTGGCACAGAAACTCGGCGTGTCGAGACCGTCATTGCGGGAGGCGCTGATTGCGCTTGAAATCGATAACACCGTTGAAATTCGCATGGGTTCCGGCGTCTATGTATCGGCCGAAGCGCTGCAGACGACCCATCATACCAAATCGCTGGGTGACAGCCCCTCCGAACTGATGCAGGCGCGCGCCGCTCTGGAGGGTGCCACCATCGTGTTGGCGGCAAGCCGGATGACCGATGAGACAATCGCGACCCTCCACCAGATACTCAATACCATGCAGCGGGAAATCGAAGCCGGCCGCAAGCCTCTGGATCAGGATCGACTGTTTCACGTCACCATCGCCGAGCAATCCGGTAACAGCGTTTTGGCCCGAATGGTGGCGAACCTCTTCGACGAGCGCCACAGCCCCATTTCGGCCCAGCTTCGCGTGAAATTTGAAGACCGCGATACCTGGACCCAAGCCCTTCAGGAGCACGAGGCCATTCTGGCGGCGCTTGAACTGAAAGACCCGCTGCTGGCGCAGGCCGCCATGCATACGCATCTGGAAGGTTCGAAGAGACGCTGGGTCGAAAATTGATCTAGAAACATAGCAGGCAATATAACGGGAGGAGGATAACCCGTGAGTGAGAATTCCGAGGCAACCATTTTGCTGAACGCCAACGACAATGTCGCGGTGGCACGTCGGTCCATTCCGGCCGGCGGCGCGACGGGCAGGGGCGATCTGGCGGCGCTCGAGCTGATCGGGCGCGGGCACAAGGTGGCCCTGAAGTTCATCAAATCGGGCGATGAGGTGCTGAAATACGGACAGGTCATTGGTATCGCCACCCAGGATATTGAGCCCGGCCGGCACGTGCACCTGCACAATCTCGCCATGGTGCCTTCCGAACACGCACATCAGTTCAGTGTTGATATCGAAGAAAAGGGCATGGTGCCGGAAGCCGAACGCCGGACGTTTAGGGGTTATGACCGCGGTCTCGGTGGTGTTGGAACGAGAAACTATATCGGCGTCATCGCTTCGGTGAACTGTTCCGCCACGGTGTCGCGTTACATCGCGGATTATTTCAACAAGCAGGGCGGCCTTGATGGTTTCGACAATGTCGATGGCGTCGTGGCGCTGACCCATGGCGGCGGCTGTGCGCTGAATACGAAATCGGAAGGTTACCGCCTGCTGATCCGCACCATTCAGGGTTATGCCCGCCACCCGAATTTCGGCGGCATTCTGCTGATCGGCCTCGGTTGTGAAACCAACCAGATCGCGCCCATTCTCGAACATTACAAGATGGAAGAGGGTGAGCGGCTGCGCACCATGACGATCCAGCAGCATGGCGGCACCCGCAAGACAATCGATGCGGCGATCGCCGAGATCAAGGCCATGCTGCCTATGGTCAATGCCGCCCGCCGCACGGAACAACCGCTTTCCAAGCTGAAGGTGGCGCTGGAATGCGGCGGTTCGGATGGTTATTCCGGCATTTCCGCCAACCCGGCTCTGGGTTACGCCTCCGACCTCATCGTCCGTAACGGCGGCACCACAGTCCTCTCGGAGACGCCGGAGATTTACGGCGCCGAGCATCTCCTGACGAAGCGCGCCGTCACCCCTGCCGTCGCCGAGAAGCTCCTACAGCGTATAGACTGGTGGCGTGATTATACCGCCCGCAATGGCGACGAACTCAATAACAACCCCTCCCACGGTAACAAGCTTGGCGGCCTGACCACGATTCTGGAAAAATCGCTGGGCGCGGTCGCCAAGGGCGGCTCCATGCCGCTGAAGGCGGTTTATGAGTTTGCTGAAACCGTGACGGAACAGGGTTTCGTCTTCATGGATACACCCGGCTATGACCCCGTTGCCGTCACCGGCCAGGTCGCGGGCGGCTGCAACGTCATCTGTTTCACCACCGGTCGCGGCTCGGTTTCCGGTTTCAAGCCGTCGCCGTGCATCAAGATCGCCACCAATTCCGAAATGTATGAACACATGAAGGAAGACATGGATATCAATTGCGGTGAGATCGTCACCGGCGCTGAAACCATCGAAGAATCCGGCAAACGAATTTTCGAGCATATTCTGGCGGTAGCGTCCGGCGACAAGACCGTCAGCGAAATATACGACTACGGCGATAATGAATTTGTGCCGTGGCAGGTTGGAGCCGTGACCTGAACACTGCGGCGCCAAGACTGTCCCACGTGAAACAAAAGGCCCGGAAATCAATTTCCGGGCCTTCTTTATTCCTGATTATTTCCGCGCTTAATGGCGGAAGTGGCGCATGCCGGTAAAGACCATTGCCACATTATGCTCATTCGCAGCGTCAATCACTTCCTGATCGCGCATGGAGCCGCCCGGCTGGATGACAGCGGTAGCGCCAGCAGCAATCGCGGCGAGCAAACCATCGGCAAAGGGATAAAATGCTTCCGAAGCGACGGCGGAGCCGCGCGTCAACGGCTCGGCAAGACCAAGAGCCTTGGCGGCATCTTCCGCCTTCTGGGCAGCGATACGCGCGGAATCCACACGGCTCATCTGGCCTGCGCCGATACCCGCGGTCTGCCCGTCCTTGGCGTAAATGACGGCATTGGACTTCACATGCTTGGCGATCTTGAAGGCAAACTTCATGTCTTCAAGTTCCTGCGGTGTCGGCGCTCGCTTGGTGACGACCTTGAGGTCCAGATCCTCGACCATGCCATTGTCGCGGCTCTGCACCAGCAGGCCGCCCGAGACGGTCTTCGCAGTGAGGCCAGCCGCGCGCGGATCAGGCAAACCGCCAGCGGCAAGAAGGCGCAGGTTCGGCTTGCGGGCGATGATGGACTTGGCTTCTTCGGTGACATCAGGCGCGATGATGACTTCGGTGAAGAGCTTGACGATCTCTTCCGCCGTTTCCGCATCGAGCGTGCGGTTCAGGGCAATCACGCCACCAAAAGCGGAAACGGAATCGCATGCCAGCGCCCGCCGGTAAGCTTCGGCAAGTGTCGGCCCCGTCGCCACGCCGCAGGGATTGGCGTGCTTGATGATAGCGACTGCCGGCGTATTTTCCGGCAAGAATTCCGCCACGAGCTCGTAAGCTGCATCGGTGTCATTGATGTTGTTGTAGGAAAGCTGCTTGCCCTGAAGAAGCGTCGCGGTCGCAACGCCAGGACGCTTTTCGCCGGTGAGGTAAAAACCAGCGCTCTGGTGCGGGTTTTCGCCATACCGCATCTTTTCCTTCAGCGCGCCGCCGATAGCGCGGTAATCCGGCGTTTCGATTGCAAGCGCCTCTGCGAACCAGTTGGAAATCACCGCATCATAGGCAGCGGTGCGGGCATAAGCCTTGGCGGCAAATCGCTGGCGCAGCGTATAGGACGTCTGGCCGTCATCGGCCTGCAGGGCCTCAACCAGATCGGGATAGTCAGACGGATCGGTAACCACAGTGACATAGGCGTGGTTCTTGGCGGAAGCGCGGATCATGGCCGGGCCGCCAATATCGATGTTTTCCACCGTCGTCGGATAATCGCCGCCCTTGGCGCGAACTTCTTCGAAGGGATAGAGATTGATGACCGATAGATCGATCGCCTCGATGCCGTGCGCCTTCATCGCCTCGACATGATCGGCATCATCCCGGATCGCCAGCAAGCCGCCATGAACGCTGGGATGCAGCGTCTTCACGCGACCATCCATGATCTCGGGAAAATTCGTGACGTCTGAGACATCCGTAACCGGCAGGCCTGCCTCAGCAATGGCCTTTGCCGTACCGCCGGTCGAAAGCAGCTTGACGCCAAGCTTGGAAAGCACCGTCGCCAATTCGATAATGTCCGTCTTGTCAGACACGGAGAGAAGCGCCGTGCGGATTTTTACCTTATCGGGGGCGGGAATTTTCTTGGACACGACGGCCATCAGGCATACTCCGTTTAACGGGGAGGACAGGCTGGAATGGAATTGATCCAGCAATTGCCGCCGCGTTAACACAGCTTACCGGATTAATAAACAGCGGGGATGCCGAACGATGACAACTATGGTGGTTTTTGACCGGCATCGCCGGAAATTTGCCTAGGCTTGGCGTTCGATCAGCCAGCGGATTTCCCGCGTATTCGCAAGATTGAAGGGGAGTTCAATCTGCTGCGACGGGCGCATACCGGATGCGTCGGCCATGAAGACGTCTTCGGTGACGAAAAGTTCCAGCCCGGGTGCGGAAAACAGCCAGACGATTCCATCCGCTGCCTCCAGATAGACCGACTCCTCATCCCGCTGATGTAGCTGAATGTGGGGATGAATATGGAAACGTGAAACCGCTGTGACCGACTGCGATTGCGCTTTCGCCGCATTTTCGTCGCGCCGCAGCAGATCCCGACCCTTTATCTTGGTACCGGCCGCATTCAGTTCTATTTCCCGCTCATGGTAACAACCGAAATTCTGCAAATAACCGTCATGTGATGCCCAGAGAACATCATTACCGTTAGCATCCGCCCCGCGCCTGCTGTCGACGTGACTAACGCCTGACACCATAATCGGACCAAGCAGCCGCGAGCGCGACAGTCTACAGGATGAGGTATCCGCAAGCGTGACGGTGGAATGCGCCGCCGTGGAACGGCTGGCGCGCTGATATTCCGGCGCGGCGTTACGTGGAAAGCCGGAATTGACGATGAAGCGGTTCTTGCCGCAGGACATTTCGAAAGACAGGCAACCCGAATGAGCACTCCGTGAAAGCTCCGCCGAGCCGGGATACCCTGTATCGACGATGATGACCGTATCGTCCGTCGCAAGCCGGTGATAGTTCACATCCGGCAGGACCTTTGAAGGCCGGCCGGCCGTTTCATCATAGCGCAATACGGAAACAAGCTCATTGGCGAGCGTGGCCGTGGCGCCGTTGAACAGCGCGAGATCGCCGCCCTGATGCCGGAAGAACCGGATCGCCGGGAACATGCGGTCTATCGCCGGCACCAGACCTGACGGCAGATCATGGCCGAGATTGATATAACTTTGCCGAAGCGGCAGGAGATCGAGCAACAGATCCAGCATGACGCGTGGATTACGGGAAACATGTCCGCCATCGGGCAGAATCTGGCGTTCCATTTCCTGAGCCAGCTTCATTCCATTCCGCGTGATCCGTGAAAGGCGCGTTGGCATGGCAATGGAAGCCATGGCCAATGCAATCCTGATCCTCAGCCGCGCTTCGCCATCGGGCGCGTGTCTGACAATTCTTTCGAGATACCGCACATGAAAGGCGAGGCTTTTCAGAAACCGGCGATAGAAGCCGGCATCGGCCTCGTATAAAACGACGGGAGAGTGCGAAAGCCAGGCAATGAGCCTTTGTGCGGCGATTTCCGGTGACCAAGCAATACCTGCAAGCCGTTTGCCATGAAGCACCATCCACTCCGCAACAATGCGGCGCGCTCGTTTGCAGGCCTCGCTCGATTTATCGGAGCGAATATGCCGTAGCCAACTAAATGCATGCAGCCGTTCTTCAAAGACCACCGAGGGATATTCCATCTGAAATGGCGAAGCTCCGCCGGTTTCGACGACACGCCCGGCCAGCGCGATGCGGCCCCGCAACAGTTCCTCGGCGAAATAGGGATCGATGGCTCTAAGATCGGTCGGCGCCGCCACCAGACCGTCTGGCGCACGAGTGGCAAATCGCGACATATGCAGGCGCAAAGGAGTGAGTCCGACACACAGATGACGATACGCCATCCGCGACAGAAGACCGGCGGCATTCATGCTGCCTGCAAAGGACCCTAACAAGCTGTGTTTCCCGTTTCACATGTTTTGTTTTTATCAGTGAACCGCGACGACCGGAACGTTTTCGATAAATATCTAATGATTCGCGAGAGCTTGGCTTTTTTCTACTTCTTACGCAAGACACTGCTAAAAAACCCATCGACGCCGCCGAACATATCCGGCGTTGTGCGAAGATCGCCATCGGGACTGATGGCCGCTTCCATTCCGGGCCAATCCTCGCGGCGGACGGCAACACGCTCCACGTCGGGATTTTCCGCCAGAACCTCGGCAATCATCGCTTCTCCTTCAGAAGGATCCAGCGAGCAATTGGAGAAGACAACGAGACCGCCCGGTCCAACAAGGGTCAGCGCATACCGCAGCATCTGGCCCTGAAGGGCAGCGAGTTTGGCAATATCGTTCTCATCCTTGGTCCAGCAGACATCGGGATGTTTGCGAAGTGTCCCGGTGGAAGAACAGGGCGCATCGAGGAGGACCGCGTCAAAGAGCTGTTCCGGCTGATACTTCAGCATATTGGCCTCCACCGTTTCGGCACGGAGACCAAGCCGGTCGAGGTTTTCCCTGAGGCGACGAAGACGGTTTCCGGACTGATCCAGCGCCGTCACCTTGGCGCCCGCCAGCGCAAGCTGCGCGGTCTTGCCGCCCGGGGCCGCACAGAGATCGGCAACACGTTTGCCCGCAATGTTACCCATAAGCCGGACCGGCATGCTGGCGGCAAGATCCTGCACCCACCATGCACCCTCGGCGAAGCCTTCGAGCGAGGGGATCTGCCCCTCGAATTCACCCAGACGCACGCTGCCGTTCGGCATCAGCGTACCGCCCAGTTTTTCCGCCCACAGAGCGGGATCAACCTTGATCGTGAGATCGATGGAGGAAGGCGTCAGCTGCGCTTGCGAGATCCTCTGAGCCGCCTCAATTCCGTAAGCCGAAACAAGCCGCTCGTAGAACCAGTCCGGCAGCACGGGAACGTCGGCGACAGCCTTTTCGATCTCCATCTTTTCACGACCGAGCCGTCGAAGAACAGCGTTCACCAGTTTGACGAAACGCCGGTTGCGCGGATCGCGGTGAGCCTGCTCCACGGCGAGATCGACAGCGGAATGATCCGGCACATCGAGGTAAAGCATCTGCGCCGCACCGACGACAAGAACGTGATGCAGCGATCGCGCGCCCTGCGGCAGCGGACCATCGAGCAGCATCGACAAAGCCGTTTCAATCCGGGGGAGGTGGCGAAGCGCGCTGTTGACGATGGCCCTCACCAGCGCCCGGTCGGCAAGCGACAGGGCTCGATAGACGGGATTGCCGTTCTCGCTATCGAGCATCCCATCCAGCGAGGTCTTTTTTTCCAGAACGGCGGCCAGAATGCGAGTGGCGGCAATGCGCGCGGCGAGACCCGGCTTATCCTGGAAAGACGAAGGGCCGTCTTCACGGCCCTTCCCATTAGCCGGTCTCGGTTTTCTGGACCGCGCCGGCTTATTCTGAATATCGGATGTCAAGACCACGGCCCCTTGCGCTCGTTTTCATTGCCTCGTCCCCAGCCTGTTTTGGGAACGGAGCTTGATTTGCGCAGAGGTCTATCACCCGATGGCGGCGGCGTCGATCCTCGCGGGGAAAACTCCTGCGCCATGGCGTGCAGTGCGGCCACGCGATTTTCCGTATTCGGATGCGTGGAGAAGAGATTGTCCATGCGCTCGCCGGAAAGCGGATTGATGATGAACATATGCGCCGTTGCCGGGTTACGCTCGGCATCGTCATTGTGGATACGCTGCGCCATGCCCGAAATCTTCTGCAATGCGGAAGCAAGCCAGAGCGGGTTGCCGCAGATTTCCGCGCCGCGCCGGTCGGCGGAATATTCCCGTGTGCGGCTGATCGCCATCTGCACCAGCATCGCGGCCAGCGGCGCCACGATCATCGCCACCAGCACGCCGATAAAGCCGAGCGGATTACTGTTGTTCTCCCGGTTGCCGCCGAAGAAGAAGGCAAAATTGCCGAGCATGGATATGGCGCCCGCCAGCGTGGCGGTGATTGTCATGGTCAGCGTATCCCGGTTCTGCACATGCGCAAGCTCATGCGCCATGACACCGGCCACTTCCTCCGGTGTCAGACGCTCCAGCAATCCTGTCGAAGCGGCAACGGCGGCGTTCTGCGGATTACGCCCGGTCGCGAAGGCGTTGGGTTGCGGGCTATCGTAAATATAGACCTTCGGCATCGGCAGACCGGCATTTTGCGACAGGTCGCGGATCATGTGAAAAAATTCGGGCGCATTCGCCTCGTCGATCTCACGCGCATGATAGGCGGAGAGAACCATCTTGTCAGAGTTCCAGTAGGAAAAAATATTCATACCGGCTGCGATGACCAGGGCAATCATCATGCCGCCCTTGCCGCCGATCAGAAAACCGACACCCATGAACAATGCGGTCATGAAGGCCAGAAGCATTGCCGTGCGCATCATGTTCATCCGTTTAACTCTCCTTGTCACTCACCGGGAATATTCCGGGGTTTATAAAGCCCCTCGGATTATATATCATCTGGTAAACGGCAAACGTATTTCAATATCCCGTCATAGGGAGGATTTCATGCAGAATGCGAATAATGACAACGCCACAGACAGTGGCGCGGAAGGTATAAAGCGACTTTCGCCGGCGGCGCAGCGAGCGTTGAAAGAAGCGGAAGAACGGCGCAGGCAACAGGCCGATCTCAAGTTGCCGCCGGAAACCGGCGGCCGCGGCGGTGCAGAACCCGTGCGTTTCGGCGATTACGAAATAAAAGGCCGGGCCATCGATTTTTGAGCCCATTAATAAAAATACCCGCCAAAGGCGGGTATTCAGACCGCTGACAAACCCGTCGATATTTTCGGCGGGTTTTTTCTTTTTCGGGATGATGACGTTTTGTTGTCGTCTTTTGCGGGTGAACGGGAGATAAGATGAGCCTCGTTTCCTCATCCCCAGGC